>DREN01000381.1 GCA_011051075.1 Deltaproteobacteria bacterium
CCATATTATCAGAGCTGAAGGAGAAGGGCGATTTGCATCCATCGGAATCTCTGTCAGAGCTCGAGGAATCGATAGATCAAATTGATCTCCAAATCAGTCGCTGTGCTGTGATTACGCAGTCCATCCTCAAGTTCGGCAGGCAGAGCGAGCCTGTGGTTGAGGACATAGCGCTTCAGAAATACATCCCTGAAATAACCGGCATGGTGGAAAAGAAGGCGGCCGTCCATGGGATTGCCCTGAGGCAGGAGGTTTCAGAAGAGACACCACCGGTTCACGGGGATCGCGGGCAACTGCAGCAGGTCATGCTTAATCTCTATAACAATGCCATTGACGCTATTACGGCAAGGCATGGCGCTAAAGGAGGAGAATTGGTCGTAGGAGCCAAGGCAAAAGACGATGGAAGGGTTGAAATTTTCGTCAGGGATAATGGGAGCGGGATCAGCCCTGAAGACCGGAAGAAGATCTTCAGCCCGTTCTTTACCACCAAGCCGGTAGGAAAGGGAACAGGATTGGGACTCTCCGTGTGTTACGGCATCATAGACAGGATGGGTGGCATCATGGAGGTGGAGAGCGAGAAAGGCGTTGGCTCGACCTTTAAGCTGATTTTGCCGGCAGCCAAGTAAACGCCGATCAACCATAGCATTTCGGATTGCCGATTTCAGATTGCGGATTTAAACAAACACAAATCTTAGGAGTAAATCAGATGCTTAGAGATGTGCTGTTCTTGGGAGTTGTGAAAATATTTGTTTAAGAAGCTATAGGTTATCCGGCGCCTGCTGCCGACCACTCAACTATTCAACTGCTTGACCAGAATTGAGGAGGAAAAAATGGAAAAAATGAAGATGTTGCTGGTGGATGATGAGGAGAGATTTCTCTCCACCACCAAGAAACTGCTTTCGAGGAAGGGTTATGACGTCCTCACCGCAAGTAGCGGGGTCGAGGCCTTAGAAATATTGAGAACTCACAACATCCACGTGGTGATCTTAGACGTAAAAATGCCGGGGATGGATGGTATTGAGACCCTGAAGGCGATCAAGCGGACTTATCCGCTGGTTGAGGTCATTATGCTGACCGGTCATGGTACGATTGACTCTGCGGTTGAAGGTCTGAAGTCCGGTGCAACAGATTACCTGACCAAGCCCGCCGATGTACAGGATCTTATCGAAAAGGCGGAAGAGGCATTCGAAAAGAGGCAGATGTTGGAGGACAAGATACGTGTGGCCCAGAGCCGCGCCATCGGCAAGTCTGCGCGGGAGATATTAAGGGAGACCGGGGCCTGATCGGGAAGTGCCTAAAGTTTAAAAATGCCTAAAGTTTGATGAACTCGTAAAAGTCAGAAAGCACCCGTTATTGTCATTCCCGTGAAAACGGGAATCCAGGAAAATAGACTGCTTATGGACTCCCGCTTTCGCGGGAGTGACGGCCTTGAGGCTTTTTACGAGGTCATCAAAGTTTGAAGTCACTAAAGTTGTAATTCCGAGGGCTAAACGATCCAAAATCTAAAATCCGCAATCCTAAGGGGGGGTGCATTGAATGGCGAAGAAGATAAAGGTTTTGATGGTAGATGACGAAGAGCAGTTTCGTGCTACAACGTCGAAGATACTTACCAGAAGGGGTTATGAAACAACGGTGGCGGAGAGCGGCGAAGAGGCCGTTGAGGTCCTGAAAAAATCGCCGCAGGACGTGGTGATCCTGGATATCAGGATGCCTGGGATGGACGGGCACGAGGCCCTGGCCCACATCAAGAAGATAGACCCGGATGTGCAGGTCATTATGCTGACGGGGCACGGCGGGGGTGAGTCGGCAAGGGAATCATTGGAACACGGGGCCTTTGATTATCTAAACAAACCGTGTGACATAGAACTGCTTTCCCTAAAGATTAATGACGCCTATGACGCGGCCCGGGAGGGCTTCAGGGAAGAGAAAAGGGCCGGGGATATTATGATCCCGATCGAGGAATATACCACCATCGATCCTGACAGCACGATTAAAGAAGGGATTGAGAGATTGAAGAGGTCTTTTGAAAGCGCTGTCTCCACCAGCCGGATCATGGAGACCGGGCATCGCTCCATATTGGTCTTCGAACAAACCGGAGAACTGGTTGGAATTCTGAGTATCCTCGACCTGATCGAGGCGGTGCGTCCGGCTTACCTCTCAGCGCCGAAACCATCCATGGCCGACAGTATGCAATACTCGCCCATGTTCTGGTCGGGGCTATTTACCACCCAGGCCAAAGGGCTTGTGGACAAGAAAATTAGAGAAGTGATGTCTGATGCGCCTCTCAGCATAGATCAGGACACGAATCTCATGGAGATCGCCAACCTTATCTTTACTGCAAAGAGCAGGCGGACGGCCGTTACCCGAGAGGGGAAGGTAGTCGGCGTGGTGAGGGAACAGGAGCTTTTTTTCGAGATGGCCAAGATCATATTGAAGGCCTGAACACCATGCTGGGGTTCATTGGGTCGTGACAGGAATGGCCGACAATTCAATTATATCATAAGAAGTGAGGTGAAAAAATGGCCAAAGCAAAACCGAAAGCCACCGGGTATGACAAATATGTAAACTGGAAGCTCTTCTTTATCCCAGTCGTTCTATTCTTTGCTATTCTGATTTTGCCGACCCCGTACGGGATGAAGGATGTGGGGACCGAGATCCAGGTGGGACCGACCGCGGTGGTTAATCTCATTACAACCGAGCTGTTTGGCGAAAAGAGTTCGGATGCCTCTCAATGGGAACTCCTTACCGCCCAGATCATGGAAAGGAACATGAGGATGGGGGCCCTTTCCAAGGATCGTTTTCTAAAAAGAGACCTCAAGTGGTGCAAGAAATACAAGATCCAGGCGGATTCCGAAAACCTAAAGAGAGCGCATTCCTTTATCAAGGAGAATGTCAGCGATGAGGCCTTTGTGGACCTCATGAACAGGTCCATGGAACTCAGGAAGGAAGGCCTCAAATATGAGAACCTGACCGGAAAGGAGCGGAAAGCGGCGGACAAGGGGGCATGGCATATCAAGGTCGCTATTGCCATGATGGTATTTGTGGTCTTTTGCTTTATGACGGAGTGCATCCCCCTGCCGGGCGTTGCGTTCTGTATCGGGCTTATCCTCGTGTTCACCGGTGTGGTAACCAGAAAATATGTGGCCATGCTCTACTGGTCCGACGCCTGCTGGTTTATCATGGGGAGCCTCATGTTTGCCGCTGCATTTGTCAAGACAGGGGTGGACAAGAGGATGTGTCTCATGATGTTCAAAAAATTGGCAGTGCCGAACATAAAATGGGTCACCCTTATCTTCTTTATTATAATTGCTCCCTTAGCCGCCTTTATCTCGGACCATGCCCTGGCCGCCATGTTCCTTCCCATCGGGATGCTCCTTTACCAGAACAGCCTCACCGACGAGGTCCCCGAGGACAAGGAACTGGCCAAGATGTTGATGATAGCCATTGCCATGGCCTGTAACATCGGCGGCCCTGGCGCCCCCTCGGGCGGCGCCAGGAACGTGATCATGATGACCTATCTGAATGATATGTTCGGTTTTGATATCGGCTACTTTCAGTGGGTCACCTATTGTTTCCCGTTTATCCTGGTGATGATCCCGGTAACATGGTTCATAGTAAACTGGCGGTTCAGACCCCGGATCACCTCGCTTGCCCCTGCCATGACACATCTCCAAAACGAGATCGGGAAGATGGGTAAATGGAACAGCAAGCAGATATGGGCGCTGATTATTTTTGTCATCATGGTGTACGGGTGGTTTACGGAAAAGGTCTTCTACAATATGGGTATCTATCCGGTTCGTCTCGGTATCGGCGTAATAGCCGTTGCGGGCGCCGTTGCCTACCTCCTGGCAGGCGTGGTCAACTGGAGGGACTACCAGGAAAAGGTGGACTGGGGCGTGGTCTGGCTCTATGCCGGCGCCATCATATTCGGTCGCACATTGGACGATACAGGAGCCGCTTACTGGCTGGCAAGATCGGTGATCGACGGCCTTACCCCGCTGGGCATGGATTCTGGACTCCCTCTCATGGCCACCTCAAACGGTCTCACTGCAGTGCTTACCAATCTCATGGCCGACGGACCCGCTGCCGCGGCAGTAGGCCCCATCACCCTCAACATGGCGGGTCTTGTCCATCCGGGAACAACCTATCTCCCGTTCATGGCCATGGGCACGGCCATAGCCTCATCCTTTGCATATTGCCTGATCATCGGGACGCCTCCGAACGCCATTGTCTATGCAAGCGGGTACCTTGAGCCCAAGGATTATCTCAGGGTGGGCATACCCATGTGGTTTTTTGCCAACATCCTTATTGTCCTGCTCACTGCCGTATACTGGAGCACCAGAGGTTTTGGCAGGCTGCCCGGGTTTTGAATTGCCAGGGGTTAGAGGTTGGAAGTCAGAAGCCGGAAGGCGAAGAGAGGTTTGAGCCATGCTGAGACTCGATGAGGCTAAGGGCAGAAAGAAGGCCTTCTTTTATTCAAAGGGCGTAACCTATTTCACCAGGAAAACAGAAAGGACACTGTTTTTTATACTGACAATCATCATGCTCATATGGGGTCTTTTCACAAAATTTGGGATGTTTTGATTTCAGAGTGAGAAGGACTGACAGTTACATTGTTTTCGAGTAGGCGGGACTACTGATGTCAAAGGGCAAAGGCCCAAATCAGTCGGCGGTCATCACTCGCCGATCATCAATCAACAATCGTTTCACCTTTACGTTCTACTTCCAGGCATTGACGAGGATGTTGAGTTCGCCGAGTCGGTTTTTTGGCGAACTGCCCGGCCGGACCGGTTTCCGGCAGCCCGTCGGCTTCCTGATCATATCCGGTCTCTTCTCAGCCAGTGCAAGCCTGACCACCATTGATGAGAACCAGGTCCTTATGGGAGGGATACTGCTGGTGAATGCGGTTGGTATGCCTCTTGTGACTGCCGGCATAGGTTTTCTGGTCATGACCATGACCATGGGAAAGAGGGTGACTTTTCAAAGGCTCTTCTCGGTATATGCCTATGCAGCCGGCGTCACCCTGCTGGCCTCCTGGATTCCCCTCTTTGTCTGGCTCACCGAGCCCTGGAAGTGGGCGCTCGTTGTGGTGGGAATGGCTAAAGGATGTGGATTCAGATGGATGGAGGCGATCTTGGTTGTGGGATCATCAATTCTTATAGTGGACCTGTTCTTCTGGTCCCTTGGACCTGTGATCGTTGGTTTAAGGGGCCTGATGGGATAACAGGAAAACGGGGTTCGGGGTTGCAAATGCTATCTCAAGTTGGGAGGGAAAAGTATCATGAAGGGAAAAATGTGCCCGTCGGGAGTATCGTTCTTGGCTATCAGTATTATCTTTCTGGTTTTCGGTAAATCTGCGTCAGGCGCAGTAAGTAATGAGGAACTCCTTAAACGGCTCAACGACTTGAGTACGACCATTCAGGAACAGCAAAAGGAGATAGAAAAGCTAAGGCAGGAACTGAAAAGGCATGGGGAGTCCATAGACAAGGCAAAGGACGAGCAAGAAGAAGAGATCAGGAAGCAGGTAGAGGCCGAAACAAAGAAGACGGAAAAGTCGTGGCGTGACAGTCTCCCAAAGTGGACAGAGAGGATCAAGATCTCGGGCGATCTGAGGCTCCGTTATGAGCGGATCTGGGACAGACACATGTTGACTCAGGATGGGGCCGATGCAAAGCAGGAGGCCCGGGACAGGGGTAGAATCCGGGCCAGGATCTTTTTGGACGGCAGGATCACGGACGAGCTGAACATACATTTCATGATCTGCACCAACATGGACAGCCATCAGGAGGCCACCACCACCAACCAGACCTTTACGGCCGATTTCAACGATAAGTCGATCTATCTCCACAGGGCATACGCCGACTACAGGCCCAACTGGCTTCGGGGATTAGACCTGGGGGCCGGCAAATTCAGGAAGAACTTCTATCACACCGATATTATCTGGGACCCTGATGTAAATCCCGAAGGTGTGTACGAGATGTACAGGTACGTGGGATCAAAGATCTTTCAGCCGTTTATCTACCTGAGCCAGATGGTGGTCAATGAAAACAACACCGCTCCCGATGCCATGCTCTATCTCAATCAGGCGGGCTTCGACTGGAAGATCGGGCCGGTTAAATGGACCCTGGCCGGGAGCTATTATAGCTGGAGCAACCTCAATAAATCGAAATGGCTTCACGAGGGAGAATACAAGAAGGGAGGGGGAAATACATTCATAACGGATAGCGCCGGGAATATCATATACAAATATCAGTATAAGCTCTGGGAAGCCTACACAAATTTCAGATTCAAGGTGGGACCTTACCCCGCAAGAGTCTGTTTTAACTACATTCATAACTCGGCAGATGGGGTGCCGAGTAACCAAGCCAACGCCTATTGCGGCTTCTTCAAGATCGGCAGGGACAAGAAAAAGGGTGATTACTCCCTCTACTACAAATATGCCTATATAGGCCAAAATGCAGTCGTCGGTTCTCTGAACGACCAGGACTTTTACGGCTCCAACAGAAAAGGGCACAAGGTCGTACTGAAATACCATCCATTGAAATATACGACCCTCAGAGCGGCCTTTTTCTATACAGACCCGGTAACTACCTGGCAGAAGGAGGGCAATCCCCTCTGGAACGGCGACCGGTACAAGATGCATGAAGACCGGGTCCAGATGGACTGTATTTTCAAGTTTTAGAGTGCACCCGGACGGGAACGGGATCATGCTCAGGCAGAAGATAAGAGAGCTCTACCTGAGGGTCCTCAGGTAGGCGTTGGTGATGGGGAGCCTCCGATCCCTGCCAAAGGCCTTTGGGGTTATCTTGACCCCGGGCGGGGCTTGGCGCCTCTTGTACTCGTTCAGGTCCACCATGCGGACAACCTCCTTGACCGTCTCCCGGTCAAACCCTGCTTCGACGATCTCCTCCGGGGCCCTGTCTTCCTCCACGTAGGCGTGCAGGATGGCGTCAAGCATGCTGTAGGGGGGCAGGGTGTCTTCGTCTTTCTGATCTGGTCTCAACTCGGCCGAAGGCGGTCTGCTGATTACAGTGGCGGGAATTACCTCCCTCTCCTTTGAGGAGTTCACATACTCTGAAAGCTCAAAAACCATTGTCTTTGGCACGTCTTTGATCACGGCAAATCCTCCGGCCATGTCACCGTAAAGCGTGCAGTATCCCACGGCGATTTCGCTCTTGTTTCCCGTGGTGAGGACCAGCCATCCGGACTGGTTGGAGATGGCCATAAGGATATTTCCGCGGATGCGTGCCTGGATATTTTCGTGGGCCACCCCGTGACGCTCCTTGTCCATAATCTCTCCCGTGGCCTTCAGGTACGCCTCGTAGACCGGGGTGATGGGGACCCTGTACAGCTTGATTCTCAAGTTATCGGCCAATATCTCTGCGTCTGTCAGGGTCTCACCGGAGGTGTACTGGGACGGCATGGTGACACCGATCACGTTTTCCGGACCCAGGGCGTCCACGGCCACGGCAGCGGTGAGGGAGGAGTCTATACCCCCGCTCAATCCGATGAGGACCTTTCTGAACCCGTTTTTCCTCACGTAGTCCCCCGTACCAAGCACAAGTGCCCTGTATATCTCGTCCGGTCTACCGTACTCCCGGGCCATGGTGGGACTCAACTCCCCATCCCGTTGACGGGAGCAGGGTTCAATGGGAACGAGCAGTTCACTGGACGGGTCATGGGGAAGGGGCCGGGTTCTTCCATGGAGATCGAAACGGATATCGGTTATGAGCAGGTCTTCGTCGAACCTCTCTGCCTGTGCCACGACCCGTCCCCGGGGGTCCATGACAAAGGCGCCCCCGTCAAAAACGAGCTCGTCCTGCCCACCCACAAGGTTGTTAAGGCAGATAAAGGCCCGGCTCTTGAGGGCAAATCGGCTTGCTATGCGGTGTCTCACGTCCAGTTTTCCCGCGTGAAACGGAGACGCGGAGATATTCAATACCAGGTCCACCCTGCCCTCCCTTGAGACCCTCTCTTGGAATCCTCCCTCAATCCAGATGTCCTCGCATATGGTCAGATTTAAGCGTGTCCGGTTTACCTCAAGGACGGTGGCCCTGGCCCCTTCGGTGAAGTAGCGTTTTTCGTCAAAAACTCCGTAGTTGGGGAGTTCCACCTTATGGTAGGTTGCCTTCAACCGCCCGTTCTGGAGCACTGAGGCCGCGTTGTACACCCTGCCGTCCAAGAGGTGGGCATGCCCGATGACGACCGCTGTTTTTCCAGTCTTCTCCCTGATCATGTGAAGGGCCTTCAGGTTGTCCTCCAGGAAGTCAGGCTTAAGCAGCAGGTCTTCAGGGGGGTACCCGCACACGGAAAGCTCGGGAAAGGTGATGATATCCGCCCCCTGATCGGTCGCCTTCTCGATCATCCGGGTAATCTTCGAAGAATTTTCATGAAAGGCCCCGACAGTGGTATTTATCTGGGCCTGGGCTATTCTGATCATGGACATTGTGGTATCCTCTCTCTGCGGCGTGTCTTCCGGTCCGGGGGCAGACGACTCTCCTTTCTGCCGGTTCAGGGTCCTGCATCGAACAGTTTATCAGATGATAGCACGATTCCTTTCTCGATCCAAGGCCCCATGGGAGGGAGCCGTGGCAAAAAGATCCTTGCCCATCATCCTACATTTTTGTATAATTAAAGATTCGGCGATTGAGGGACGTGAAACTACAGATTTTTTGGGGGATCACTGGACTCGAACATGAAACAGCGACCTGACGAAATCGTTTGCCTGTATGAGATCACCAGGGCCATTCACGCCACCCTAGACCTGCGCAAGGTCCTGTACAAGGTCCTTGATCTCATGAATGAACATCTTGGGATGAACCGCGGCTCCATCGCCCTCCTTAATCCGGATACCTCGCAGATACATATTGAGGTGGCCCACGGTATCTCCCTTTCGGAAAGGACCAGGGGCAGGTACAAGCTCGGGGAGGGGATCACGGGGCGTGTCATAAAGACGGGAAGGCCCATGGCCGTTCCCAAGATAGAGAATGAGCCCCTGTTCCTTGACAGGACAGGTGCCAGAAGCAGGATCGATAAGTCCACCATATCGTTCATATGCGTACCCATCAAGGATGGGGGGGATGTTGTGGGGGCCTTGAGCGTGGACCGGGTTTTTCAGGGATCATCCCCGTTGAACGAAGACGTAAGGCTCCTCACCGTCATCAGCACCCTGATTGCCCAGAAAGTGGCCATGCTGGAAAAGATCAACAGGGAAAAGGACCGGCTTGAGGAGGAAAATCTCCGTCTGAAAAAGGAGCTTAACAGGAAGTACAGTTTCGCCAATATCGTGGGCAACAGCCGCAAGATGCAGGAGGTGTTCTACCTTATCACACAGGTGGCCAGGAGCAATGCCAACGTCCTTCTCTTAGGGGAGAGCGGCACAGGCAAGGAGCTGGTGGCAAACGCGATCCATTATAACAGCCTCCGGGCCGCAAAGCCCCTGGTGAAGGTAAACTGCGCAGCCCTTCCTGAAAACCTCATTGAGGCGGAGCTGTTCGGATATGAAAGGGGGGCCTTTACCGGGGCCAACCGTGAAAAGGCCGGCAAGTTCGAAATGGCCCATGGCGGGACTATCTTCTTGGATGAAATCGGGGCGCTTGCCCTTGAGAGCCAGGGAAAGCTCCTGAGGGTCCTTCAGGAAAGGGAACTTGAGAGGTTGGGGGGCAGCCGGGTCATAAAGGTCAATATCCGTCTAATAGCCGCCACCAACAAGGATCTTGCCCGGTCAGTGGAAGAGGGGGGGTTCCGTGAGGACCTTTTTTATCGACTCAACGTGTACCCCATATACCTCCCTCCCCTGAGGGAGAGGGAGGCCGATATCCTGCTCCTTGCCGACTATTTCCTGGAAAAGTACAGGGAGGAGTACAACAAGGACATCAGGAGGATCTCCACGCCCTCCATTGAGGCCCTCACCCAGTACCACTGGCCCGGAAACGTTCGGGAGCTTGAGAACTGCATGGAGAGGGCCGTGCTTCTCTGTGACAACCAGGTGATCCACAGTTATCACCTGCCGCCGACCCTGCAGACGGCCCAGGAAACCGGGACCCAGCAGACCCAGAGCTTTGACCAGGCAGTGGAAAGGTTCGAGCGGGAGCTTCTTGTTGACGCCCTTAAGAGCAGCCGTGGCAACATGAGAAGGGCGGCAAAGGCCCTGAGAACAACGGAACGGATCTTCGGGTATAAGGTAAAAAAGTACCGGATAGAACCGAAGAGGTACAGGTAGCTACCAAAATATATTGTTGATATGGATACCCTTTTCCTGTAGATTTACCCCCACGCCGGTAGGAACTCTCGGCTCGAGGGCCTGAGATCCTGTAAATTTTCCGATCCCTTATCAGGTGGCGGGGGCCATCACTCCTCCCACTGCCTGGGGCATTGGACCGGGATTGATCAGGCCTGGAAATGAACTTTATGGCAATTTGGGCACCTGCTTTGGATAAACCCGCTACAAAGGACCCAAGGGCGTTTACCAAGAAGATCACCTTTCCTGACAACGACCTGATGCGGAGTCTCTGTGGAGAGCAGAACGTGCACCTTGGACTCCTGGAAAAAAAGATCGGTGTTTCTTTGAATCTCAGAGGAAACGTGGTACTTTTGGGAGGTGGAGACTGGGAGGTGGAGTTGGCGGAAAAGGTCCTGAATCAGCTTTACGGACTCCTTGAGGCCGGTTATCCCCTTTACGCAAACGATGTGGAGTATGCGGTGAGGATCCTGAGCGGGGACCGGTCCGCCGACTTGAAGGAGATCTTCAGGGAGGAGGTCTATGTCTCTTCCAGGAAGAAGGTAATAACCCCCAAGACCATCAATCAGAAAAAGTACATCGACAGCATAAAGAAGTTTGATATTGTATTCGGGATCGGCCCGGCAGGCACGGGAAAGACCTATCTGGCCATGGCAATGGCCGTGGCATGCCTGCACAGGAAAGAGGTAAACCGGGTTATCCTGGCAAGGCCCGCGGTAGAGGCAGGCGAACACCTGGGGTTCCTGCCCGGGGACCTTTACGAAAAGGTCAATCCCTACCTCCGACCCCTGTACGACGCGCTCCATGATATGATGCCCTTTGAAGACGCCTCACGCCTCCTTGAACAGGGGGTGATAGAGGTGGCGCCGCTGGCCTTTATGCGGGGAAGGACCCTGAACGACTCATTCGTAATACTGGACGAGGCCCAGAACGCCACCCCCGAACAGATGAAGATGTTTCTCACACGCCTGGGTTTCAGCTCCAGGGCCGTTATTACCGGGGACGTGACCCAGACGGACCTCCCAAAGGGAAAGACCTCTGGGCTAATAGAGGCCAGCCAGATCCTCGGGAGTATCAAGGGTATCAGCTTTATCTATTTTTCCAGAGAAGATGTTATACGGCATCGGCTGGTCCAGGAGATCATCGATGCCTATGAAACGGCTGAGAGGCCCTGAGAGGTCCTGGACCGCCTCATCCTGGTGTGGCCAAGGGCAGATTGGACTGGTTTGGACAGGTCAAAATTAAAATCCCTCAACAGAAGAGGACCTTCGGGAAAAAGGGATAGAAAACCGTCCCCTTCCGGAAACAAGAGGACAGGCGCCTCCCCCTTATGGCTGAGGCCTGAGGCAAAGAGGTGGTATATCCTGCTCAGCCTGAGCATGATAATCTCCGTTCTCCTGTTCCCCAGCATCCTGACTCCCCCAAAGGCCTACAAATTAGGAGACGTGGCCGACCGCGATGTGAAGGCCTTGAGGGCATTTCTTGTTGAGAACAGTGTCCTGACCGAAAAGGACAGGCAGGAGGCTGTGAAGGCGGTCCTGTCTGTGTACGATTTTGATCCAACCGCAACCGGGGTCGTCTCCAGAATAAAAGAGGCCTTTGAGGCGGGACGGGAATACCTTTCCAAATCCCTTGAGCTTGCCTACTCCCAGGAAAGTGGGCCTGCCATGTCCGAGAAGACCCTCAGCGACCATTCTGATGCTGGAAACGCCTTCAAGAGCCGTTTTTTCGAGATACTTGACATCCCCTACAACGAAAAGCTCGTTGATGTTTTGATCGCCAACAACTTTTCCCCTGAGGCGGAAAAGGCGGTAATCAGCCTGGTGACCGATCTCTTCTCTAGCGGCGTTGTGGGCAACAAGATTATGCTTATGACCCAGAGCGGCAAGGGGATTATCCTCCATCATATCAACGATGGAAAAGAGGAGAAGATCGTTGATCTCGATCGTTTCTACGACCTCAAGACCGCAGAGGAGTTCATAAAGGGGCGTGGCAAGGTCCTGACCAGGGCCATAAAGCCCAAGGAGTATAGAAAGGCCGTACTTGAACTGGCCGCGGCCCTCATCAGACCGAACCTTACCTTTAATAAGAGGGAAACGGCCTTGAGAAAGGAAGAGGCCCGTAAATCGGTGAAACCCTTTTATTTCAAGGTTAAGAAGGGCGAGATGCTTATCAGGGAGGGAGAAAGGATCGCGCCGGACCACCTTCTGAAACTAAGCGAGCAGTACAAGTTCCTTAAACAGAAAGAGATGCTAGGCAGGGTTCCGGCAATGGCCGTGCTTATCGCCTTTCTCATCTCTTCCATGTACTTCGTGGGTCTGTTCAGCAGTAAACCATCCGGACCTGAGGTGAAAGACCTCCTGTTTCTTGCGGTGACCCTTTTCCTGATCTTTCTGCTGGTAATAGCCTTTAACGTGGTGGCCTTTGAAACAGCCAGGGGCTTCCACTTTTTTTCGTCCAAGGCCCTGCTCTTCGGGGTGCCGGTGGCCAGCGGAGCCATGCTCATATCGATCTTTCATGGGATAGGCGTTGCCGCAAGCTTTTCGCTCATCATCTCCGTGCTGGCATCCATGGTGGTGGACGGTGGTGTGGAGTTTTTTGTCTATTACTTTGTAGGCTCTCTTGTGGCGGCGTACGGCGTCAGGCGGTACAGGGAAGGAAGCGCACTCATCAAGGCCGGTCTGAAGGTGAGTGTATGCAACATGCTGCTCGCCCTATCCATAGTGACCCTGTACGGTTCATTTTTCACCCTGGAGGCCCTGGTGGCATTTGGATCGGCCCTGATCGGCGGGATCCTGGCTGGAGTCTTATCCACCGGGATTCTCCCGCTCATCGAGATCTCTTTCAGATATACCACCGATATCAAGCTCCTTGAACTGGCCAATCTGGATAAGCCCCTTTTAAGGGAACTGATGGTGCAGGCCCCCGGATCCTATCATCACAGCGTTATCGTGAGCAACATGGTTGAGGCCTCGGCCCGGGCCGTCAATGCCAATCCCCTTCTGGCCAAGGTGGCCGCCTACTACCATGACATAGGGAAGATAAAGAAACCCCTCTACTTCGTAGAAAATCAGAGGGACAGGGAAAACAAGCATGAGAAGCTGGCCCCTTCCATGAGCAGCCTGATACTTATTTCCCACGTGAAAGACGGTGTTGAGCTGGCAAAGGAGCATAAACTGGGAAAGGAGATCACCGATATCATCAGGCAGCATCATGGGACATCTCTAATAACCTTTTTTTACGAGAAATCCAAGAAACAGGGGGAGAAGAAGAAGGGCGGAAAGTACCACCAGGTGAAAGAGGAAGATTTCCGTTATCCCGGGCCTAAACCCCAGACAAAGGAGGCTGGTCTTGTGATGCTGGCGGACGTGGTGGAGGCCGCGTCCAAGACCCTCATGGACCCCACTCCGGCCCGGATTCAGGGGATGGTCCAGAAGAGAATAAACAAGATCTTTTCAGACGGACAGCTTGATGAATGCGAGCTGACCCTGAAGGACCTTCATGAGATTGCAAAGAGCTTTAACAAGACCCTGAGTGGGATTTTTCACCACCGTGTTGAATATCCCGAGCCGGTGGCCAAGGCGACCCCTTCGGTCAGGCGGGATATGGGTGAAGGGAGCAGGGGCGCGACCGGCAAAAAGGGAAAAAATGGAGATACAGATAAGCTCTCACCTGGAGATGCCAGGCCTGGAAACAGGGAAGGTCAGGAGGAAACTGGAGAGAGTCTTAGGAGACTTGGGCTGTCATGACAGGGAACTGAGCGTCCTGTTTACCCACGACACGCTCATTGCTGAGCTCAATTACCACTACTTGGGGAGGAGGGGCCCGACAAATGTCCTGGCATTCCCCATGTGTGATCCGGGGGACAGGGATGCCGCTTCCTTTGAGCAGGTGATGTTGGGTGATGTTGTTATCTCCGTTGAAACTGCCCAGAGGGAGGCCCGTGAAACAGGGGAAACCCTGGAGCAGACCATAGACCGGCTGCTCATCCACGGGATACTTCACCTTTTGGGATATGACCACGAAGGCCCAGAGCAAGGGGCCGTGCGCATGCAAGGGGAGGAAGCGAGGTTGTTGGAATTGATCCGGGAGGAAGATACCTATGGCACGTTTAGCGGTTAATGTGGACCATGTGGCCACGGTTCGGGAGGCGAGGGGGATCAATGAACCCGATCCCGTCTTTGCCGCCGGGCTGGCCGAACTGGCAGGTGCGGAGGGAATAATCTGTCACCTGAGGGAGGATAGACGGCATATAAACGACAGGGACCTGAGGCTCCTGAGGGAGACCGTGAAGACAAGACTGAACATGGAGATGGCCGCCGTGGATGAGATGGTTGAGATCGCCATTGCCACAAGGCCTGACATGGTTACCCTTGTACCCGAGAAGAGAGAAGAGCTCACCACCGAAGGGGGTCTTGATGTGAGGGCCAGGCCCGGGCATTACACCAGGGCCACGGAAGGTCTGAAGGGGACGGGGATTGAGGTCAGCTTTTTTGTTGATCCGGATCCGGAACAGGTCAGGGCGGCCCGGGATTGCGGCGCGGATATTGTGGAGATCCACACGGGGCATTACGCAGAGGCAAGATCAGAGGAGGAGGCCGCTAGGCTCTTTGGCCGTATTGTCATGGCAGTGGAGTCCGCGGCAGGGCTGGATCTGGGTATAAGCGCCGGGCACGGCCTCAACTATCTAAATGTGAAAAGGTTCAAGGACCTGCCCCAGGTCAGGGAGTACAGCATCGGTCACAGTATCGTGGCAATGGCGGTGTACATCGGCTTTGAAAGGGCCGTCTCCCGGATGGTCGATCTGGTCAAAGGCTTCTGATATGATCTATGGGACCGGTGTTGACCTTGTGAGCATCGTGAGGATGGAGGGTGTAATCCGCAGGTGGGGGGACAGATTCCTCGGGAGGATATTCAGGCCCGAAGAGATCCGGGTCTGTGGGGCCCGGCCTCTGCCCCACCAGGCCTTTGCCCTCAGGTTCGGCGCCAAGGAGGCCTTTTCCAAGGCCCTGGGACTGGGCATGAGGAAGGGACTCAGATGGCGGGATATTGAAGTCTTTAACAATCCCGCGGGCAAGCCGGGCCTGAGGCTTCACGGGAGGGCTGCTGAGATCTGCAGAGACAGAGGCATAGACGGAGTCCATCTGAGCCTCTCAGACGATGGTGAGTACGGTGTGGCCATGGTGGTGTTAGAGGTTATGGAGAGGGGTGAGGACTCCATCCCTGAGCGGGGAGGAAAAAGATGCTGAATGCCAGCGATGTGATGAGCACCCGCGTGATTACAGTAAAAAAAGAGACCTCTTTGGAGGAACTGGCCGATATCCTGTATGAGAATCACATAAACGGGGTGCCTGTGGTCGGTGATGACGGCCGGCTCATCGGCGTTATCTGTGAGAGTGACCTTATCCGCAAGGATAAGAAACTTCACATCCCCACGGTGGTGGCTATTTTCGACGCGGTAATCTATCTGGAGAGTTCAAAAAAGATGGAAAAGGAGTTTAAAAGGATCAGCGCCACAACGGTTGAGGACCTTTACACCAGAGATCCCGTTACAGTGGATGAAAGGACCCCCGTTGATGAGATCGCCACCATCATGACCGAGCAGAAGATCTACACCATCCCAGTCATGGACGGTGATCGACTGGTGGGAATTATCGGAAAGGCCGACCTCCTGAGGACCATTACCGCTTGAAAGGGGAATCTTTCACATGCCGTACTTCCTCGGGGGAAGAGACCCTGGGCCTGGGCACAAGGCTGGGGGCTCTTCTTGACCAAGGGGATTTTGTGGCCCTGATGGGGGACCTGGGGAGCGGCAAGACCTGGTTTACGAAGGGCCTGGCCCTGGGGCTGGGTGTTTCTCCCGAAACCGTTATTACCAGTCCCTCCTTCTCCCTTATGAACGAGTACAGGGGCAGGTGCACCCTTTTTCATGTGGACGTCTACCGGCTGGAGGATCTCTCTGACTTCCTCGATGCCGGGCTTGATGAGTATCTTTACGTAGGTGGAGTTGTGGTTTTGGAGTGGGCCGACCGCTGGCCCGAGATCCTGCCCCATAGGAACATAAGGGTGGAGTTTAGGATCCTGGACCAGTGGTCCAGGGAGATAACCCTGTCCGGTGCCCATCCAAGGGCCCTGACCATCCTGAAACAACTAAAGAGGGAGGTGGAGTGAAAAGGATATGGCTTTGATCGTTCAGAAGTACGGCGGTACTTCGGTGGGAAGCATCGAAAAGATAAAGGCCGTTGCTCAGAGGGTCGTTGATACCTGTCATAAGGGGAACCGGATGGTGGTTGTCCTGTCTGCCATGGCAGGCCAGACAGACGGCCTGATTGAATTGGCCAAGGGGATAACCGAGGAACCTGACTCCAGGGAACTTGACGTTCTCATGTCCACAGGCGAGCAGGTGAGCGTGGCCCTATTTGCAATGGCCGTGAAGGCCCTCGGGTACGATGCGCGCTCTTTTTTAGGCTTTCAGGTGGCCATCCATACGGATCATCTTTTCGGCAAGGCGAGGATTCATGATATTGAAACCGATCGTATTATCAGGAATCTGGATAAGGGGAGGATCGTCACCGTGGCCGGGTTTCAGGGGCTCGATGATCACGGGGATATCACCACCCTGGGAAGGGGCGGGTCTGACACCACGGCGGTTGCCCTGGCCGCTGCACTGAAGGCGGATGTGTGTGAGATCTTCACCGATGTGGACGGTGTTTACACCACCGATCCCAACATCTGCCCCAGGGCCAGGAAGATGGATTTTATCTCGTACGAAGAGATGCTGGAGATGGCCAGCCTGGGCGCCAAGGTCCTGGAGATCCGGTCGGTTGAATTCGCCAAGAAGTTTAACGTACCGATCCATGTAAGATCAACCTTTACCAACGAGAGGGGTACCATGGTGGTTGCTGAAACAAGGGATATGGAAAAGGTCGCGGTGTCCGGGGTGGCCTATAACAAGAACGAGGCCAGGGTGACCATTAGAAGGGTCCCGGATCAGCCGGGAATCGCCTCCAGGATATTCAATCCTGTTTTCAAGGCCGGCATTGTGGTTGACATGATCGTGCAGAACACGAGCCGGGACGGGCTTACCGACCTGACCTTCACCGTGCCCAAGACAGATTTTTACAAGACCATGAAGCTGGTCAGCGAGATCGCCACGGAGATCGGGGCCGAACGGGTCTTAGGGGATGAGGATATTGCCAAGGTTTCCATCATCGGCGTGGGCATGAGGACCCATGCAGGGGTGGCCAGTACCATGTTCGGGACCCTGGCCAAAGAAAACATAAATATCATGATGATCAGCACGTCCGAGATAAAGATATCCTG
This sequence comes from Deltaproteobacteria bacterium, assembly GCA_011051075.1. GTDB lineage: Bacteria > Desulfobacterota > DSM-4660 > Desulfatiglandales > Desulfatiglandaceae > Desulfacyla. The sequence continues at coordinate 17,561 of DREN01000381.1, forward strand.
TCTCATCGAGGAAAAGTACACTGAACTGGCCGTGCGCGTCCTTCACAAGGCCTTTGGCCTGGATTATGAAAAAGAGGAGTCTTCATGATAGATTCGCCTCGGCTGGGACAGGGGGGCTTGTTCTCCTTCTCCTTTTGATTACACTGCATCTCCTGAAAGGGTGGGGGACTCCTGGCCGGCAGGATGGACTCTCAGCCAGTGAGGCTTTTGTCCAGGTATCAGGAGATATCAGGTTCCCTGGTGTTTACGGGTTCCATGATCCACCCACCCTAAAAGAGCTGGTGACCCGTGCCGGAGGGTTGATCTTTGCACAGGGGACTCCTGGCTTTCCTGCGGTGCCGCCGCTCAAATCAGGTGTCCATGTAAAGATCAGAAGGGCCCGGGAAGGGATCAGCGTGCGAGTGGGCCAGATGTCCGGGTATTACCGGGTCAGCCTGGGGATCCCGCTCCCCTTAAACAGCGAAGGAGCTGAAGGACTGGCCGCCGTACCGGGCATATCTTCCAGGATCGCGGTGGCCATCGTCCGGGAGCGGCACAGGAGGGGCGGTTTCAAAAGGCTGACGGATATCCGGTCTGTACCGGGGATCGGCCCGGTGCTCTACCGCAGGATAAGGCCTTACCTGGCCCTGGATACAGGTAGTCACCTGTGATCCGTATCCGCATTTCTTCATGTCTCGGAATCGTATTTCAAAAACCCCCTGTGCCTGAACCGGGCAAACCCGCCAGCGGCGGACAAGCGTGGGTTCAGAGATTGTAATCATCCAAATCGGGATCCAAATGGGAAAGGATCCCGATAACGATACCGGATCCCGATAGCGATAAGGGATAAACATCGAAAAGATCAGGACCACGCGCAAAGCCTCCAGGACTGACAGGATGATTTCAAAGATATTTTCTTGGCGCCCCTGGCGTCCTGGCGCGATAATCAGGTTTTTTGAGACCATCAACTTTACTCCCGGGTTTCTTGAGAACATCCCGGGGAAACCCTTTGACCCCATGATAGTATTAGGTATAGATACCTCGTGCGATGATACGTCAGCGGCCGTGGTGGCAGACGGCAGGTCTGTCCTCTCCAACGTGGTTCACTCTCAAGTGGAGGTCCACCACGTCCACGGGGGTGTTGTGCCGGAGCTTGCCTCAAGGGAGCATGTGAGGAATATCATGCCCGTGGTCGCGGAATCCCTGTCAAGGGCCCGGGTGGGGATGGATGACCTCGACGGTGTTGCCGTGACCGTGGGGCCGGGTCTGGTGGGTGCGCTTCTGGTGGGGCTCTACTACGTGAAAGGACTGGCATGGGCCCGCCAGATCCCCTTGGCGCCGGTAAATCATCTGGAAGGCCATATCCTCTCCATCTTCTTAGAGGAAAGGGCCCCCTCTTTTCCCTTTGTGGCCCTTACCGTCTCAGGGGGGCATACGAGCATCTACCATGTGGAAGATTACGGCAGGTACACCCCCATGGGCCAGACCCTTGATGACGCCGCAGGAGAGGCCTTTGACAAGGTGGCCAAGATATCGGGTTTAGGCTACCCGGGCGGGGTTGCCATAGAAAGGATGGCTCTCAGGGGCAGGGGGGACAGGATCAGGTTCCCAAGGGCCTATATGGGCAGGGACTCCCTGGACTTCAGCTTCAGCGGTCTCAAGACCTCTGTGGCCCTGTACATGAAGAGATGGCGTGAGAGAGGGGCAGGGGGAGACGGCGTGACCCTTGCGGATGTTGCCGCCTCCTTTCAGGAGTCGGTGGTGGACGTGCTTGTCCAGAAGACCGTGACTGCGGCTCAAAGGATGGGCGTAAAGTCTGTGGTGATGGCCGGGGGCGTGGCGTGCAACAGGAGACTCCGTGAGAGGCTCTCGCAGGCAGCAGGGGAACAGGCGATGGAGGTCTACTATCCGCGGCCCGGGTACTGCACAGACAACGGGGCAATGATCGCTGTGGCAGGATACCATTCCCTGTTGAGAGGTGAAAGGGGAGACATGGCTCTGGACGTGAGGTCAAGATTCCCCATTAAGGCCCTGATGGCTGATCAAGGCGCGGGGTCGGCACCGGAGGGGGATTAGGCCTTTGAAGTTCAGCAGGCAGATCAGGTATTACTATATCAGGTTCATTCGTTTAAGGGGGGATCCCCATGAGCTGGCCCTGGGCATGGCCTTTGGCATATTCACAGGAATGATGCCGATCATGCCGTTTCAGATGGCCTTTTCCGTGGGTCTGGCCCTGCTCTTCAAGGGAAGCAAGATAACGGCGGCCCTGGGTACCTGGATCAGCAATCCCCTGAACTGGTACTTTCTTTACTACTTCAGCCATAAAATAGGGGCTACGGTGTTGGGGCTCCATGAGAACGGGGCCATGTTTTCATCCATTATGACCTCCATTCAATTGGGGGAAGACTCCATGGTCGTAGTGGAGAAGATCCTGGCCGCCGGTGGGCTTATGGTCGCCGCCTTTCTCCTGGGCGGCCTTATCATGGGCGTTGCCGTGTCCTTCCCCTCCTACTTTATTTTCCTGTATGTCTTCAGACGGATCAGGGCGTGGCGCAAGGGGAGAAGGAGAGCGGGGAATTGGCGCGTTACTGCAGACCATCAGGGCCAGGGGGAAGACTGCGGCCCAGAAAGGAGTTAGGGCAGCATTTTCTCGTTGACAGGGGGATCGTAGACAAGATCCTTGCTTCAGCGCGGTTAGGTCGTTCTGACGTTGTTCTGGAGGTGGGCCCAGGGCATGGGGCACTCACCATCCCCCTTGCCCGGAGAGTATCACATGTCGTGGCCGTTGAAAAGGACCTGCGTCTGGTGGAGGCGCTTCAGAAGAAGCTCCTGGGCCTTGGTATCTCAAACGTAACCCTTCTAAACCAGGATATACTGAGGTTTGATTTCAGCGGGATCAGGACCCGGGACAAGATTCAGGTTGTGGGAAACATCCCATACAACATCTCATCTCCCCTCCTCGAAAAGGTGATAGGCCAGCGGGGGGTCGTGGCAAGGGCCGTCCTGATGTTTCAGCTGGAGGTGGCCAGGAGACTCACCTCCGGCCCGGGCACAAAGTCCTACGGGGCCATGACCCTCCTGGTCAGATACCATGCCGCCTGCACCCCTCTTCTGACCGTGACCAGAAAGGCATTCTACCCTCCCCCAAAGGTTGATTCCATGGTCGTGGAGCTGGACCTGGAGCGGCCTTTCCCAGCCCGGGGGGTGAGTGATGATCAGTTCAGAAGGGTTGTAAGGGGGGCCTTTTCCCACAGGAGAAAGACCATTGTCAACTCCATGAGGGGATTTTTCCCCTCTTGGACGCGTGATATCCTCGTTCAAAGGATGAAGGCCTGCGGGATCGACCCCGGATCACGGGCCGAGTCCCTTCATATGGACCAGTTTCTGAGACTTGCGCGTGCCCTGGTGATTGACAAGAACGCCACGGGGTGATATCAAGTCCCATTCAGCGGGGCTTGATTTGCTCAAAGCTTATGGTTGATGGTCTCGTAAAAACTATTTTTTCGTGCAAAGACGCCAAGATCTCCAAAAAAAATATCTTTTAAAATTAAGCAGTTAACTTTGCGGCCCTTGCGGCTTTGCGTGAGATTTTGACTTTTTACGAAGTTGTCATGGTTATATCTGAAAGATCCCGGCACAGGAGGTTCTCCCCTGTGCCTCTGGTCTCACCAAGGCGGTATGAAGGGCCTTTGATCCCGGATTATCGAGTTACGGGTTTTCCATGGAAGTCGTAGAAACGGTTCAGGAGATGCAGCAGATATGCGAGGCCATCCGTCTCGCAGGGGAGACCATTGCCCTGGTGCCCACCATGGGCTTTCTGCACCAGGGTCATCTTGAGCTGATGCGTGTGGGCAGGAGGCACGCCGATAAACTGATCATCAGTATCTTTGTCAATCCCTCCCAGTTCGGGCCTGGTGAGGACCTTGATCAGTATCCAAGGGACAGGGAGGGAGATCTGGAAAAGGCCCGGAAAGTGGGGGTGGATCTGGTCTTCATGCCCTCGGCACCGGAGATGTACCAGGAAGGGTATCAGACCAGGGTGCAGCTCGAAAAACTTCCCCGGCACCTGTGTGGTCTCTCGAGACCCGGTCATTTTGACGGGGTGGCCACAGTGGTGGCCAAGCTGTTCAACATTACCAGGCCCCATATTGCGGTATTCGGCCAAAAGGACTACCAGCAGTTGACGGTCATAAGCCGGATGGTCATGGACCTTAACATGGACATCAGGATCATAGGGGTTCCCACCATAAGGGAGCCGGACGGGCTGGCAATGAGTTCCAGGAACAGCTACCTGAACCCCGGGGAGAGGAAGTCGGCCCTCTCCCTGAAGAAATCGATGGACCTGGCCCTTGAACTGTTCAGGGAGGGCGAGAGACGCCCGGGTGTCATAATAGACGCTGTCCGATCCCTGATCTCGGGGCATCCGTTTACGGAGATAGACTACGTTGCCCTCTGTGACCCTGTGACCCTGGACAGTGTGGAGGTTCTCGGGGAAAGAAACCTCCTGGCCATGGCGGTGAGGGTGGGGAAGACCCGGCTCATAGACAACTGTCTGCTTCAGAACGGTTCTGACAGAGACGACCATATTTAAGAAAAGGAGATTTTTTTATGAAACCCCTGAACTTTCTATTTACATCGGAATCGGTAACCGAAGGACATCCCGACAAGGTTGCAGATCAGATATCGGACAATATCCTGGACAGGATCTTCGAGCAGGACCTTGAGGCCCGGGTGGCCTGTGAAACCCTGGTGACTACCGGCATGGCCATGATCTCCGGGGAGATCACCACCAGGGCCTACGTTCATATGCCCGATGTTGTGAGGGATACCATCAAGGATATCGGCTACAAGAACTCCTCTATGGGATTTGACTGGGAGACCTGCGCGGTCCTCTCCACCATTGACAAGCAGTCTCCGGACATAGCCGTGGGTGTGGATGCGGGCAAGGGCCTCTTCAAGGAGCAGGGGGCCGGGGATCAGGGACTCATGTTCGGCTACGCCTGCAAGGATACCCCTGTTTTCATGCCCATGCCCATCTACCTGGCCCACGGACTAACCAGGAGGCTGTCCCACGTGAGGAAGTCGGGACAGCTGCCGTGGCTTAGACCGGATGGGAAGTCCCAGGTGACCGTGGAATACGTGGACGGCAGCCCTTCGGCTATCCACTCTGTGGTCATCGCGGCCCAGCACGATCCTGATGTGGATTACGACACCCTCCGGGAGGCCATAATAGAGAAGGTTATCAGGGAGGTAATCCCCGGGGAGATGCTGGTTGACAGGACCGAGTATTTTATTAACACCACGGGCCGTTTTGTGGTCGGAGGCCCCTTGGGTGATTGCGGGCTCACCGGTCGTAAGATCATCATGGATACCTACGGTGGTTTCGGTTACCACGGCGGAGGGGCCTTCTCAGGCAAGGATCCCTCCAAGGTGGACAGGAGCGCCTCCTATATGTGCCGCTATATTGCCAAGAATATTATTGCCGCCGGGCTGGCTGAAAAGTGTGAGATACAGGTGGCATATACCATCGGCAGGGCCGAACCTGTCTCGGTGATGGTGGGGGCCTCCAGCACGGGCGTTGTGTCCAGCAGTGAGCTGACCGAGATAGTCAAAAAGGAATTCGACCTGAGGCCTGCCGCCATTATCGAGCGCCTTGATCTCTTGAGGCCCATCTACGGCAAGACCTCCAACTACGGCCATTTCGGGCGGGAGCTTCCAGAGTTTACCTGGGAAAAATTAGACGCCGTTGAGGCCCTCAAGAGAGCGGTCAAGTAGGACCGTACAGGAAAGCATAACAGGACAAAAAGCGAGGATAAATTAATGGATTATGATGTAAGAGATATCAATCTGGCTGCTCAGGGCCGCCTGAGGATAGAATGGGCCGAGATGAGCATGGCGGTCCTCAGAAGTATAAGAGAACGTTTTTCAAAGGAAAAACCCCTTAAGGGAGTCCGGCTGTCAGCCTGTCTCCATGTGACCACGGAGACGGCTGCCCTGGTCAAGACCCTTAAAGAAGGTGGCGCCCAGGTGGTGCTTTGCGCCTCAAACCCCCTGTCAACCCAGGACGACGTGGCGGCCTCCCTGGTGGCCGACGACGAGGTCCCGGTCTTTGCCATCAAGGGTGAGGACCACGCCACCTATTACAGCCATATCCTTTCGGCCCTCAGGCACGGGCCCCATATCACCATGGATGACGGCGCAGACCTGGTAAGTTCCCTCCACTTCATCGCCCTCGAGAAATGGGACGATCTGGAGCCATCCGTGGCCGCCTGGGCCAGAGACCTGTCTCAGGAGGAGAGGAGCGGACTCCTTTCAGGGATTATGGGAGGGACAGAGGAGACCACTACAGGGGTGATACGGCTAAGGAGCATGGAGAAGGACGGGATTCTCCAGTTCCCCATCGTTTCAGTGAACGATGCCAATACCAAACACCTCTTTGATAACCGCTACGGGACCGGCCAGAGCACGGTGGACGGCATCATCAGGGCCACCAACCGTCTGCTGGCCGGCTCCACCTTTGTTGTAAGCGGATACGGCTGGTGTGGAAGGGGTGTGGCCACCAGGGCCAAGGGTCACGGGGCCCATGTGATCGTATGTGAGGTGGATCCCCTGAGGGCCCTTGAGGCGGCCATGGACGGGTTTCAGGTGATGCCCATTGCCCAGGCAGCCCCTCTGGGCGACTTCTTCTGTACCCTGACCGGGGATATCAACGTCATCAGGAAAGAACATTTCCTGACCATGAAGGACGGGGCCATGATCTCAAACTCTGGGCATTTTGACGTGGAGCTGGATCTCAAGGGGCTGGCCGAGTCATCGTCAAAAAGACGTGTAATCAGGGAGTTTGTTGAGGAGTTCACCCTTGGCAATGGACGCAGGGTCTATCTCCTGGGTGAGGGGAGACTCATCAACCTGGCCGCGGCAGAGGGTCACCCCTCAAGCGTTATGGACATGAGCTTTGCCAACCAGGCCCTCTCCGCCGAGTATATGGTTAGGGAGCACGGGGCCCTGGGAAAGAGGGTGTATCCGGTGCCCCCTGAGATAGACAGGGAGATAGCCCGGCTGAAGCTCGCGTCAATGGGGATACTCATAGATACCTTGACAGAGGAACAGGAGCAGTACCTCTCCTCCTGGGAGATGGGGACCTGACGGGTCACGCGCCGTTTGAACAGGGGAGATCCGCCGGCGGGCAGGGGAATCTCCTTATGAGGAACGAAAGGAAAGATCTGAAATGAACCCGGCCGATGCTCTCCCGTCCCAGGATTTTATCCGGACCATTATCAGGGAAGACCTGAAGGAAAACAGGATCAAGGGGCGGGTGCACACACGTTTTCCCCCTGAGCCCAACGGCTATCTGCATATCGGGCACGCCAAGTCCATCTGTCTGAACTTCGGTATTGCCGCTGAGTTCGGCGGGCTCTGCAACCTGAGGTTTGACGACACAAATCCGATCAAAGAGGAGGAGGAGTTCGTTGAATCGATCAAGGAGGACGTACGATGGTTAGGGTTTGACTGGGAAGACCGCCTCTACTACGCCTCCGACTACTTTGACCGGCTGTACGAGTACGCACTGAAGCTCATCAGAAAGGGAAAGGCCTACGTGGATGACCTTACCCCCGATCAGATCCGTGAGTACAGGGGCACCCTCACTGAACCCGGGAGAGAGAGCCCCTGCCGCTCCCGGTCGGTGGAGGAGAACCTGGACCTGTTTGAACGGATGCGGTCGGGGGAGTTCGAGGATGGTACCCGGGTGCTCAGGGCAAAGATAGATATGTCGTCCCCAAATCTGAATATGCGGGACCCCGTCATGTACCGGGTACTCCACGCCCATCATCACAGGACGGGCGCCAGGTGGTGCATCTATCCCATGTACGATTTCACCCACGGCCAGTCCGATTCCATTGAGGGGATCACCCACTCCCTCTGTACCCTGGAGTTTGAAGATCACAGGCCTCTCTACGACTGGTTCATAAAAGAGCTTGAGATCTTCGCTCCCCGCCAGATCGAATTTGCCAGGCTCAACCTCTCCTACACGGTCATGAGTAAACGGAAGCTCATGGAACTGGTTGAAGGGGGGCACGTGACCGGATGGGATGATCCCAGGATGCCCACCATATCGGGCATGCGCAGGCGTGGGTACACGCCGGAATCTATCCGCAACTTCTGCGAGCGGATAGGTGTTGCCAAGAGGGAGAGTACGGTTGATATGGGGCTTTTGGAGTACAGCGTACGGGAAGACCTGAACAAACGGGCCAGGCGGGTGATGGCCGTGTTGCGCCCCCTTCGCGTGATCATAGACAACTACCCCGAGGACAGGGTTGAGTACCTGGAGGCGGAGAATAATCCTGAAGACCCTGGTATGGGATCACGCACCCTCCCCTTTTCACGGGAACTGTTCATTGAAAGAGACGATTTTCGTGAAGACCCGCCCAGGAAGTTCTTCCGCCTTGCCCCCGGCCGCGAGGTGCGGCTGAAGCACGCCTATTACATCAGGTGCGAGCAGGTGGTTAAGGATGAGCAGACCGGTGAGGTGACCGAGCTTCACTGTACCTACGATCCAGAAACCCGCGGCGGGTGGTCCGAGGACGGGCGAAAGGTAAGGGGGACACTTCACTGGGTTTCAGCCCCCCACTCCATCGGCGCCCAGGTGCGGCTCTACGACCATCTGTTCCTGAGGCCCGATCCTGAGGGTGACAGGGATGGGTCTGATTTCAAGGACCACCTGAACCCCAGGTCTCTGGAGACGCTCACCACGTGCAGGGTGGAACCGGGTCTTAGGGAGGCAAGGCCGGAGGTAAGCTTTCAGTTTCTCAGGTTAGGGTATTTCTGCGTTGATTCTGTTGATTCCTCTCCCCAAAAGCCTGTCTTTAACCGAACCGTGACCCTTCGTGACACCTGGGCCAAGCTGGAGAAGAAACAGAAGAGGCCTCAGCAGAAGGGGAAGGGAAAAAAGGCCGTCTGAACGAGGGTGCCGTGATAAGAGAGATAAGCGTATGCGTGAAGGGAGGCGGAGATCTGGCCTCGGGTGTGGCATGGAGACTTCACCGGTGCGGGTTCAGGGTCCTCATAACGGAGATCTCAAGGCCCATGGCCGTGAGGCGCAGGGTGGCCTTCAGCGAGGCCGTTTATGACGGCCATGCAGAGGTGGAGGGGGTAGGGGCACGGCTGGTACAGGCACCGGATGAGGTAAGCCGGGTCTGGGACCAGGGCAGGATACCGCTACTGGTTGATCCGGAGTGCAGGGTGGCAAAGACCCTTGCCCCCCGGGTGATGGTCGATGCGATCCTGGCCAAGAAAAACACCGGGACCCGCATGGAAGACGCCCCCCTTGTCATCGCCCTGGGGCCTGGGTTTGAGGCGGGCAGGGACGCCCATTTTGTGGTGGAGACCAACCGGGGCCATTATCTGGGACGGCTCATCACCGAGGGCAGCGCAGAACCCAACACCGGGGTGCCAGGGGCCGTTGCCGGAATATCAGTGGACCGTGTTCTGCGGGCCCCTTGTGAAGGGATATGGGAGAGCGGGTGCGAAATCGGGGAGATGGTGAGCAGGGGAGACACCCTGGGATCGGTGGACGGTCAACCGGTCAAGGCCCTCATAAGCGGGGTCCTGCGGGGGATGATCCGTCCCTGCATCCCGGTTACTGCGGGTCTCAAGATCGGAGATATAGATCCCAGGGGGGTGAGGGAGCACTGCTTCACCATTTCCGAAAAGGCCCTGGCCATAGCCGGCGGAGTCCTTGAGGGGATACTCATCTCCTCCCGCTAATCGGCAACCAGCCTCCTTGCAATCCCCATGGCCTCATCCATCATCCGGTCAAACAGCTCTTTTACCGTTGGTATATCATGGACCATGCCGATACCCTGACCGCATGAGATAATCCCCGCGTCCAGGTCCCCCTCCCTGTACATCTTCCTGGCCTTTTCACCTGCGGCTATGTTGAGGATCTCGGGCAGATCCGCCTGGTTTTTCTCAAGCTCCAGTATCCTGTTGGCCGCCCTGTTGTTCCAGACCCTGTGGGTGGCGCCGATGGAACGCATGACCAGCATGGTGTCAAGTTCGCTGGCGTTCACAAGGGCCTCCTTGAGCCTCTCATGTATGGGGGCCTCCTGGGTCGCCAGGAGGCGTGTGCCGATAATAACCGCCTGCGCGCC
>DREN01000249.1 GCA_011051075.1 Deltaproteobacteria bacterium
CCTCAAGGAGCGCAGGCGAGCCGCAAATCTGTGGTTGCTCCCGCGCAAAGATCAGATTCCGCAAAGGCCAAGGCCCGGCGGAAACGTACCAAAGACAATCTCTCGGTACACAGTTTCTGGACCTTGCTCAAGGACCTGGCCACCATTTGCAAAAGCCGTGTACAACCGCATTTCCCTGCTGCCCCAGCCTTTGACAAGATCACTCTACCCACACCGGTGCAGCATAGGGCATCAAACTTCTGCGTGTAAGATTATGATGTACCCAGTACAGACAATTTAGATCTTACCAATGTTTATTCATTACAATGACTTATATCATTCTCAATCAGGAACTTCGGGTTAGTAGGGATTAGGGGGAGGGGAGACTTTATGGCTACACTGGGAGATAGTCTTACGATCAACGGTATGCGGCTTCGAAACAGGATCGTCCTACCGCCTCTGACCACCAACTACGGCGGCCCTGAAGGGGAGGTTACAGAGGCTATACTGCGGTTCTACAGGGAACGGGCAAGGCACGTGGGCCTGGTAATAGTGGAGGCAACAGCCGTGCGCCCGGATGGCAGGATTGTGCCGGGAAGCCTGGGTCTGTGGGAGGATGGGCAGATTGAGGGCATGTCTCGTCTGGCAGCCTCCATCAGAGGGGCCGGTGCAGCGTCCGTTGTGCAGATCAGCCATGCCGGGGCCCGTTGTTTGCCTGCAGGCGGTGAAATGCAAGGGGCATCACCCTCAGGCTTTGCCTTCGGGCCCGATATAACCCCCATCACCATGAGCCTTGCCCAGATCAGTGCAATGGTTTCGGAATTCGCAGTGGCTGCGGCCCGGGCCGCTGACGCAGGCTTTGACGGGATGGAGATACACGGGGCCCACTTCTATCTCATCAGTCAGTTCCTCTCTCCCCTCACAAACAAGAGGGATGACCGCTACGGGGGTGAGGCCGAAGGTCGTGCCACCTTTGCCGTTGAGGTGGTCAGGGCTGTGAGGGAAAGGGTTGGTAAGGGCTATCCCATCCTGTTTCGCATTAACGCCGTGGAGAGGGTTGAAGGGGGGCAGAGCGTTGAAGATGCCCTCGGGGTAAGCCGGATTCTGGCAGGGGAGGGTGTGGATGCTCTGGATGTATCTCTGGTGCCCATGGCCTCCTGGAGGGAAGTGGACGGCAAGCGGTTCCTGGCCCCCCAGTCTGCCTTTTCAGAGGATGAGCCTGCCGGCGCAGGCGTCCCCCTGGCAGCGGGAATAAGGGAGGCCGCGGGCATCCCGGTGATTGCGGTCGGCAAGCTCGGCCAGGGCCCAGTGGCGGCCCGATCCATTGAGAATTCGCAGGTGGATATGATCGCCATAGGCCGTCAGATGATAGCCGATCCCGACTGCGCAGGAAAGATCCTTGGGGGAAAAAATCATGAGGTTGTCCCCTGTGAGGAGTGCATGACCTGTTTTGCCACCATCAGAGCAGGGAAACCCATGGCGTGCAAGGTGAACCGGGACCTGCCGGGAGGATCTGGCTCCTCATCCTGATCCCCATCATGTGCGACGAGGCCTTGACGCGAATGTCCAGAAATCGTTCAAGATATACACGAATACGGCCGCCAGCACGATGGATATGACGTTTGCAAGCAGATAGTGGACAAGGCGTGCAAGGAGTATTGTAATCAGGTACTGCAGAAAGATGGCAATTCCGCAGGCCAGGTAGTACTGGGCCATCTGGATGAAAAATCCCGAGCCTGCCGCTCTTTTCCGGTCACCCCAGGTCCACCAGCGGTTCCAGAGATAGTTGTTCAGGGTTGCGATAAAAATGGCTATGCTTAGGGAAAACTGAAGACGCCTTTCAGCGGGAAAAATACCCGTCAGTACGTAGTTCTGATTTACGTAGAGCACCACCAGGTTAACCACTGTTCCCGATAGTCCAACGGTCCCGAACCTGACGAACCTGTGCCTGATTATCCCCTTCAAGTGAGGCTTCAAAAAAGGCCGGCTAACGGCCTGCCCCTGTTTTCCCCTGCAGGTCATACCTTTCCGGCGGGCTGCCCATGTTCATCACCCGGGACCGGCCCGCCCTTCAGCAGGGCGTAGGCCCTGTCAAGCACCTTTTCCACGCTTAGGGACTTGAGACAGAGATTATTTCCGTCACATGGGGAGTTTCTGTGGTTGTACGCGGTGAGGCAGGGCGAGCATGAGAGAGGGTGATGGAGGGCGACCGATTTATCGTCAAGAGGGCCGTAGAGGGCAGGGGTTTCCGGGCCAAAAAGAACAATGGCGGGTATGGGAGTTAAAGAGGCAAAATGCCCTGGGCCCCCGTCGTTTGTTATGAGGAGTGCGGCAAGGTGGAACAGGGTGATGAGTTCGTGGAGCTTTCTGGTATATCCGGTAAGGTCGATGGCCAATTCGCTCCGGCAAGCGGCAAGGATTGCCTCCGCAAGTCCAGCATCCTGTTTCATGCCGATGATTCCTGCGGCGTAGCCTTTCTCTATGAGGTCCTGCGCCGCCGCGCAGAAATGCCCCAGGGGCCACGCCCGTATTGGGAGCAGTCCTCCTCCCGGATATATGAGAACGAGCTTTTTCCCTTCCAGTTGGGGAAAATCTCCCATCAGCCTCTTCTCCATTTCCTCAACGCTCCCCCTGTCCAGGGCCGGAGGGGGGGGAATATGGTCGTCCATTTTTCGTTTCACGAGCGGCATATGGTCCAACTCGATGGCCTTCGCGAGATTCAGGTACTGCCGGGATATATGGTGATAGGGGTTGTACAGGACCGGCCGGTTAATGAAGTGCCCCCTGTAAAGCCCTTCCTGGGTATGGGGATGGAACCCCACGCGTATCTCAGCCCCGCTGAGAAAGGAGTATATACTGCTTATCCTGGAAAAAAGTTCACAGTCAATGACCGTATCGATCTCTTTTATACGGATCCCTCTGAGCGCCCTGATGCTGTCCCGGATAAGCCCTGAAAACGAATCGCCGTCAACCGTGAAGATATTTTCAGGGGGGATGAGGTCAAGGACTTCCAGGCATTCCGCGTTTCGCTTGAACACCATTGCGTAGATGGGGGCCTCCTGGTACTTTTCCCTGAGAAAGGTGAACATGGGACGTGCAAGCACCAGGCTTCCCATCTCGGAGAGGAGGATTACCAGGATTCCTTTCGGGTCTGACTTGAGGCCGCGCCCTCTGTCTTTCCTGGGAAACAGGGAGAGTATCCCGCAGAGAACTGTCCCCGCGGTCCTGTCAATTCTTCGCTGCAGATCGATGTCCATTTGAACTTGCGCAGACTTGCGGTGTTATCATCCTTGACCGCACAGACTCAATACCTTACAAACACAGATGAAGGCCTGGCTGAACGTATCTTCTCATTTATTCCGGGAAAAGCTCCTGTGTCTACACTTTTTCGACCTGTGCGGTTAGGCTTCAGCCATTGTGGATAGGGGATCCATCCCGCCCGTGGCGGGAGTCCGTCCGCGGGGGCCTCTTTTCCAGAGGCCGCAAACCCCTATCTCATTGCACAGGGACGGCAGCATGCGCTTGAAATAAGCTACGGGAAAGCCCCAGGAGAGAGTCTCGGTTGGAGCCTTTACAGGTCTCTGCCTGCTCCGAGGCTCTAATCCGAACTAAGGGGGCGTTCCATGTCGTGATGGAATATTTTGTTGCGGCCTTTGGAAAAGAGGCCCCCACGGACTAAGGGCAACCGCACAGGTCGCACTTTTTAAGAGTTACGTCTGAACCAATAACCCGGGCGTGCCGGCCGCGCCGGAAAAAAGGATATCTGAAATGCTCCCCGAGACGTCTTTGTCAGTATGCAGAAAAAATATCTTCGCCTGCGTCGTTCTCCTTACCCTGATACTGATAGTATACTCCAATACCTTTCACGCCTCGTGGCATTTTGACGATGTAAACAACATCCTGAAGAACAGACCCCTTCACCTGTCGGGGCTCGGTCTTACGGAAATCAAAAAGACCTTTACGGCCCACTGGAGCGGCACCGGAAAGCTGTACAGGCCAGTGGCCTGCCTCAGTTTCGCACTAAACTACTACCTTGGAGGAACCGAGGTGGCGGGGTATCATTGGGTCAACATCCTAATCCATATCCTGTCATCCATATTCCTCTATCTCTTTGTCTATCATACCCTGAATCTTCCCCTTTTGAAAGGGAGATATGGATCAAATTCCTACTTCATAGCACTTCTCTCCGCCACCCTGTGGGCGGTTAACCCTGTTCAGACCCAGTCCGTTACCTATATTGTTCAACGGATGACCTCCATGGCCGGGATGTTCTCCATCATGGCCATCTACTTTTACCTGAAAGGCAGGATCTCATCCGGAAACCCGAAGAAACTCATCCATTACCTTGCGTGCGGCGGCAGCGGCCTGCTGGCATTGGGGTCAAAGGAAACCGCCCTTATGCTTCCCATGGTCATACTCCTTTACGACCTGTTCCTGATTCAGGGGGTAACAAAGAGAAGCCTCAAGAGGTACTCTCTGTTTTTTCTGATGGCCGTTGTGGTATGCTTAGGTTTTGCCCTTGTGCTTGAGGGGCCTTCCATACTCGATCCCCAGTGGATAGCTGCTGGTTACTGGAACAAGGGGTTTACCCTGTGGCAAAGGTTGCTGACAGGGCCCCGTATCATCCTCTTCTATATATCTCTTCTCCTGTACCCCATGCCGGACCGGCTCTGCCTGGAGCATGGCATTACCCTTTCTACAGGTCTTTTCACCCCGGTATCAACCCTTATTTCCATCCTGACCCTCGGTCTTATCCTCTCTCTGGCCGTGGCTGTGGCAAAAAAAAGGCCTCTCATATCCTTCTGTATCATCTTTTTCTTTATGAACCATCTTGTTGAGGCCTCTGTTTTCCCCCTTGAGCTGATCTTCGAGCATCGAAACTATCTCCCTTCCATGCTCTTTTTCGTCCCCATTGCCATACTCTTTTCAGCGGGCATCTCCTATTTTGCCGAAAGGAGGCCTCTCCGGTGGCTTATTACCGGGTTCATGGTCCTTCTCATTGTCGGATGGGGGAACGCCACCTTCCTGAGGAACGGCGTCTGGTATTCTGATGAAACCCTCTGGCTGGACTGCGCTGAAAAGTATCCTCAACTGGCAAGGCCCCGCCATAACCTGGGTGTCTATTACGGTAACAGGGGTATGCCTGAAAAGGCCGTTTCAGAGTACTTAGCCGCCCTGAGCCGGCAGAACCCCAACAACCTCAGGTTCCGCAACTGGACCTACTTCAACCTGGGGGCCATCCACGAGAAGCTGGGGAGGGACGATAAGGCGCTTTTTTACTACGACCAGGCCCTGAAACACCAGCCTGCGTTCCCGCCGACCCGTGTGCAAAGGGGTATAATCTTCATGAGTAGGGGGAAGTATCCGGAGGCCCGATCGGAGTTTGAAAGAGTCCTTGAGAGCGACCCGGAACATGCCTCCGCCCATGGGAACCTCGGGTTCCTGTACCTGCTCACCGGCCAGACCAGAAAGGCGATCACCGCCTTCACGATAGCCGTCTCAAAAGACCCCGGGAACCCCGGGGTTATGCGGCACCTGGGCCTTGCCTTTTACCTCCTGGGAGAAAGGCAGAAGGCCTTCATACACTTCAAAAAGGCCCTGGCACGTGACAATGAAGATCCCTTTGCCCTCCTGAACCTTGCGATCCTTTACTCCGAAGGGGGGATGGGTCAACGGGCTGAAGATACCATGGACCGGTTCTTTGCCGCCTTCAGGGGAAACCCCGTAAAACTGGGCCGGTTCATCAACACCCTGAAACGGGGACCAGGAACCCGCGACGCCCTGGGCCCCTGGAGAAAAAAGGCCCTGGGCCTCGTTGCGCAAGCCTGCGCCGAGAGGTCCCGTGAATACGGGGACCTGTCGGGCATATGTGGGCTGAAAAAAGGCGGGCAGGCCAGCGGGCCTGTCCGCCTTGATGATACGCCATGAACCTGTTAGTCGGTGATGTGTCCTCCCGGTCCTGTGAGCGTATAGGTCTTCTCTCCAGATGAATGCGCGGCAGTCATAGTATAGCCGTCGGCGTCGGCCGAACCTACGGTGACCGTAACGCCCTCAGATGTTGTCAGATCAAGCCCTCCCGAACCTGTCGTCGTCGTATAGGTCTGAGCGTCTACGAAATAGGCCTCCTGTGCCGTGGCCGCGTTCCTCAGGTCTGACTGGGCCGCGGCGTTGTACGCCCTCGTCCTGTACGCGCTGAACTGAGGTATGGCTATGGCGGCCAGGATACCGATGATGGCGATAACGATCATCAGCTCGATCAGGGTGAAACCCTTCTGGTCCCTTTTTCTGTTCAGTTTTGTTAACATGATGCTCCTCCTTTCTTGCCTATATTTATGTTTTTAATGTGAAAATATCCTCGTATCCTTTTCCTGTAAAGTGAACACCTCCTTTCATTAAAGTTTGGCAACTCATGTATGTTCAACTGCTGCTGTGAGCCGGTTTATACCTAATTGCTCCTCAAGACACCTCCCGGGCCCGTAAGGGTGTAGGTCTTCTCATCCCTGTGGTGATAGGAGGTCAGGTGTGGCCTTTATCGTCGCCGGCCACACCCAAGGTCACACTCCCTCGGTTGATCTGAGGCCATACCCCTCCAACCGGCTCAGGCCGCCTGTATATGTCCTGATTATCTGGATGCATTGCAATAAGTATGCCGTAAAATCATAACGGCCGGCCTAACCCCTGTTTATCCTTTTATATCCAGGTATTACCAATGTACCGCCTGTGGTATGGAACGGGTTATCCTGTGGTGAAATCCTCGTTCCATCTGTGGAATGACGTAATTTGGACCGAGCATGACAATTTTTGTCAGAACAGGGTCCGTGGTCTACCCCGGACCCCACGGTAACAGCCCGAGGCGGACGGGTCGGGATTCAGGGCTTATGATGTGAAGGCCCATGGCCCGGACAGGTTATGGCCGAAACCGCAGATTGGCTATTTCAGACCCAAGGAGAGTCTGTAGATCCAGTTCAGAAGAACCATGGCTGCCACGAGCCAGCCGGCATGGCGGGATCTCATCAGGAGAGAAAGGCCGCTTATGAGCCTTACCCCTGCCACGAGGGCTATCACGTTCCAAAGGAATAGAAGCACCGTGGCCCCGTACACGACAGATGACAGGGGGGCGTTATAAAAGGCCAGGCCCCAGTCCCCTCGGGCCATGGTCCAGAACGAGCGGGTAAAACCGCAGAAGGGACATGGATAGCCTGTCACACTGAGAAAGGTGCACTTCATGAGGGGGAGGGTGTCGTTGGAAATCAGGTACGGCAGGAGCAGGGCCGTTCCGGTGATAAGGGCCAGGGGCAGATGGGCCACAACCACGTCCCAGTAAGAACAGGGGCGTGTCCAAGAAATAGAAGGCGGGCCGGAAAATCTCCCGCTAATTCGCCCTTTTTCAATAACACCCATTTGGCGGCCCTGTTCAGGGCTCATCTCCCCTGTTATCCATCTTCTCTGTCACATCTCTCTGCCCCTCGGTCAGGATCCCGGTCTGGTCTGCGGGAAACAGGTCCCGGTAGGCCACGGTCAGGATGCAGGCCTGAATGGGGAGGGTAAAAACCGCGCCTATGCCGCAGGCAATGACGCCAGCACTGCCGATAAGGTTGGCAACAACTGAAAAGCCTAAAAAAGGCCAGATATTGGGCTTGACCCTGTTGAAGCTGTCAAGGGAGGCGGGCCAGAACTCCCTGTTCCTGTCAACTATCAGGAAAAGGCCGAACATGAGCAGGGCATGGGCCACCAGGGCCACAAAGATGGAGGCCAATTGTCCCATGCAGGGCACAAGACCGATAATAACCGTGGCCAGAAAGATGGCTATTCCCCATATGACCACAAAGAGAAAGGAGTTGAGGAAGTAGTCAAAACCCCTGAACAGGGTCCCCACCTCGGGCCTTGGTTCCTTCCCGTCTAAAAGTCCCAGGGTGATTAAGACCATCCCCGCAAACATGGGGCCGGCAAGGACCCCCACGGTTACGGCGCTGATTACCAGAGCAATGAGCGAGGCAAGTACCAGTATACCGAAGTTTTCCTTGTAGAGGTTGAAGCCCCCTTCGATCCACTCTCCGAATTTTACTTCAGCTTGTTCCATCTGGATCCTCCCGGACTGAATCAGGTTTACGGGACATGGCCCATCGCTTGCTATCCCTTGAGGATCATGATACAAGATTCAGCAATAAAGGCAAGGAGAAATCGACCCGGTTACGGGCCGTCCCGGGACCATGGTCAGATCCCATGCGGGGAGATTTGCGCCTGTTCCCATATGGCTGCCCCGGCCTTCACGGCCCACGGGAAAAAGGGGTTTTGATCTTTTGAATAGAACGACACGACTTTTCTTCTCAATAGCCCTGTGGTGCATTGCCTTGCTCGCGTCCGAGACCCTGCTTTTCTCCGCTGAAGTCCTGCATGGCCCCCCGTTGCCGAACCCCTCTACAAACCAGAAGGGGATGGACCAGACAGTGTCCCTCCATGTTGGGACACTTACTCCTGCACAGGAGTATGCAGGGGAGATACTGGCCTACCTGCTGCGCGTGGTTCTTGGGTTGGAAGGCCGCCTGGAGTCCAGGCCGGAGTGGAAAATAAAGGGAGTCGATGAAGATCTCAATTTTGATGAAATCGTGGAGGTCATGACCGATCACAGGAAGAACCAGCTCCAACTGATGGTCCTTGACTTCAATATCCTGGACCTCACCAGGACCCTCTACTATTACGATGAAAGGCTCAGCCTGTACAAGGGTGATTTCAGCGTTGCCAGTATCTATCCGGCCCCTGAATTCATAGCCATCAGACTGCTCGTACTCCAGAAGAACCACCGCAATGAAAGAATCGACCTGGAGGCCCTTGTCAACGGCCCTTTACTCGACCCCGGGCTGAAGCCTTCCTCTGAGGATCTCAACGCCATGGGCCTGAGCCCCAATGAACTTGAGCTGATCAGGGATATCATAAAGAGGGAACCCAGGATATACCGGTACCTGAAATCCCCGTTTCTGATCAAGGCCCTTTACGAGGTGGGCGCGATCAGGGGAGGGGATTTCGTTACCAGGAAGATGGGTGAAGCAAACTATAAGAGGTACCCGTGCAGACCCATGGACGGGTCTTACAGGCCCGACGCCGTAAAGATCCTCTTTCTTCCATCCATCATGAGAGAGTTCCAGTACGAAAAATCCGGCCCCCGCTTCCCACCATACGGGTTCAAGGCAACGGAGTTTTTCAAGGAAATGGTTAAAAAACTGAGAGATGAGATCCTTTCAGCAACCAGGGCCTTTCTCAGAGGGGAGCTGGTGGACCAGGGAGAAACAGGGCCCGGGCTCAGCCAGCGGCAGTGGGAGATGCTGTGGACCCTGATTGAAGGGGAGTATATATCCTTCTATATTGAAGATCAAAGGCCCCTGGTTGTATATCCTGAAAACGCCTCTCAGGTATCCAGGGATGTGTGCCCGGAGGCGGACTTCTCGGTTATCCTGATGGGAGAGAATATTTACAAGGCAATATATTTCGACAGGGCAAGGGACGTTTATCCCGCCGTTGACCGCCTGTACGTGGACATGATGGACATAAAACACTCGGAGACAGAGGAGGAGACGGAAAAGACGGCCCGGTTCATCTGTTCAAGGCTCATGATCCGCTTGCCAGGGCTGCTTCAAGGGCTTGGAATGGGTGATGATTAGGGCAACCGCAAGGTTGCAAAAACCATAGCCGTCTGTTAAAAAGCGGCTCTATAGACTTCCAGATGAAGATTTTGGACTGCGTTATCGGTCGGAATCGTCGACGACGTACTATGGGTACGACTTACTCCGATTCCTCCCTCCGGCCTTGCCAAAATCATTATCTGAAACTCTATACATATTGGATCAACATAATGACCGATCCGATTCAAAGGAGGAAAAAAATGAGGTTCGTAATCATCGGAGGGGATGCCGCCGGGATGAGTGCTGCAAGCAGGGCCAAGAGAAACGCGCCCGATTTGGAGGTGACTGTCCTGGAGAAAACGAAGGATGTGTCGTACAGCGCCTGCGGCATGCCCTATAACATTGCCGATGCCGCGCGTCCAATGGACGACCTGGTGGTCCGCAAAGCCCGGGTGTTCAGGGAAAGGCAGGGAATCGATCTGAGGACAGGACATCTGGTCGAAGAGATCGACAGGGGTCCCAGGATGGTCAGGGGTACGAACAGCTCCGGAGATTCCTTTGAGATCCCTTACGACAGGCTCCTTATTGCCACGGGGGCCTCCCCTGTGAAACCTGCTCTGCCAGGTTTTGACCTGCCCGGCGTCATGGTCCTCAAGAGCCTGGAGGACGGACGGAGGATCAAGGACTTCATGGTGAGGAAGGGGGTCCGAAGGGCGGTTATCATCGGCATGGGCTATATTGCCCTGGAGATGTGCGAGGCCATGGCGTCCAGGGGCGTTCAGGTGGAGATGGTAAAGCCCCGACCCACGCTCCTGCCCTGGATGCACAGGGACCTGGCCGGGGTGGTCAGGGAAGAGATCGAAGACCGTGGCGTAAGAATTCATCCGGGCCATGAGATAGAGCGCATAGAGCAGGATAGGGACACCTTCAAGGTAGTCTGCAAGGACATAACCCTTGAGGGAGATATGGTCCTGGTGGCCGTGGGAGTAAGGCCCAACAGTGAAATGGCGGAAAAGGCCGGGCTGGAACTGGGACCCAGGCAATCCATTGCCGTGGGAAAGGATCTTCGTACGTCTGACAATGATATCTTTGCGGCGGGCGACTGCGCGGACGCCTTTCACGTGGTGACCGGAGACCGGGTCTGGATACCCCTGGCCCTTCGGGCTAACAGGGCAGGGTGGGCCGTGGCAGATAACGTGACTGGAAAGAATGTGGAGCTTGAGGGGATCGTGGGGACAGCGGTATTCAAGGTGTTTGACCTGCAGGTGGCCAGGAGCGGTCTCAGCCTTGCCGAGGCCGAGAAGTATGGCTTTGATCCGGTTGAAAACGTCATAAAGAGCCGATCCAGGGCTCACGCCCATCCCGGATCTTCAACCCTCCATGTTCAGGTGGTGGGAGACAGGAGATCGGGCAGGCTTTTGGGCGCCCAGATCGTGGGCAGGGAGGGTGCGGCCCACCGCATCGATGCCATTGCCGTGGCCCTTCACCAGAAGATGACCGTGGAGGCCTTCAGCCAGTGCGACCTGGCCTATGCGCCGCCCTTCAGCCCTACCTGGGACCCGATGCTCACGGCCGCAAACCAGTTGCTGAAGAAGATGTAGGACGGCCCTCCGGGGCCGCTCAATAAATCACATGTCTGCTTACGGTTTCAGAAAACGGAAGATCTTTTTTTTGGCCCTGGGCCTTCTCCTGTTGGTCTTCTTGGGCCTTTCTGCCTGCTTTGCCCATTATTTTTCGAGCCCAGGCAACCCTCTCGGCCAGGAGAGAACCTTTGTGGTGTCCCAGGGCTCCAGTCTGACCGTGGTGACCTCCAACCTGGAGAAGAGCGGATTAATCAGGTTCAGACCCCTCTTTCTCATGGGAGCCAGGTTCATGGGATACGGCGGGAGGATAAAGGCGGGGGAGTACCGGCTGAACAGTAGGATGTCCCCCCTGGAGATCCTGAACGTTCTTGTGAGAGGTGTCAGTATAGGCCACCCAGTGACCATTCCCGAGGGATTCACCATCAGGCAGATTGCGGATGTTCTGGAGAAAAAGGGGTTGGCCAACAGGTCCCGGTTTTTGGCCCTTGCACAGGACGAAAAAGTGGTCAGGCGTTACGGCCTGCCCGGTTCAAGCCTTGAGGGCTACCTCTATCCGGATACCTACCGGTTTGAACGGGCACAAACTGCGATCTCAATCATCGACAGGATGGTCAGGCGCTTTTTTCAGGTAATTGCGCCCCTGAAGGGGAGGATAGAGGAAACCGGCATGAGCCTTCAGCAGGTGGTTACCCTGGCATCCATCGTTGAAAAGGAGACGGGGAGGGGGGATGAGAGGCCCGTTATTGCCAGTGTGTTTTTAAACAGGTTAAAAAAGGGGATGCGCCTTGAGAGCGACCCCACGGTCATATACGGGATTGTGGATTTCAACGGGAACCTGACACGGAAAGACCTGCAAAAGGCCGGCCCCTATAACACCTACGTGGTCAAGGGGCTTCCTGCCGGTCCAATCGCAAATCCCGGCGAGGAGTCCATCAGGGCGGTTTTATTCCCGGCTGACACCGATTACCTCTACTTCGTTTCCAAAAACGACGGCAGCCACCACTTTTCAAAGACCCTCAGCGAGCATAACAGGGCCGTAAGGACCTACCAGAAAAAGGCACGGAGGGCCCGTGCAAAAACCTCTTGACACTTCGCCCTTCATAAATTACACGAAAACATCTGAAGCCATCAACCTGTAGAGATAAGGAGATATCATGAAAGATGTGGTCATAGTTTCTGCGTGCAGAACAGCGGTGGGGGCCTTTGGAGGGACTCTGAGAGACACGAACGCGGCCGTTCTCGGCAGCGTTGCCATGAAGGAGGCCATAAAACGGGCCGGGATCGAACCGGGTATGATAGATGACGTACGCTTCGGGAACTGTATTGAACCAGCGGATGCCCTGAACGTGGCCAGGGTTTCAGCGTTAATGGCCGGCATACCCGACACCGTTACCGCCGTAACCATCAACCGGGTATGCACCTCGGCCATGGAGGCGACAATTTCGGGCATGGCCATGATACAGGCCGGCATGGCCGACATCGTACTCACCGGGGGGGTGGAGCATATGTCAGGCATTGCCTACTCGGTCCCCAACGCCCGCTGGGGGTGCAGGCTCCAGGACCAGGTCTTTGTGGATATCATGATCCACGCGCTGCACTGCGGATCCTTCCTCCTGCCCCATCCCGAGGAGGGGCCGGTGAAAGAGGGAATGCCGCTCGAGCTTTTCAAGGGAAAGCCGTACATCATGGGCCATACGGCCGAGTTCGTGGCACAGCTCCACAACATAAGCCGCGAGGAGATGGACGAAATAGCGCTCCGCAGCCACAACAACGCGGAAAGGGCCACCCTGGAGGGGGACTTCAGGGATGAGATAGTGCCCGTGGAGGTCCCACGGAGGAAGAAACCGCCCCTTATCTTTGACAGGGACGAGCACTTCCGTCCCGGGCTGACCCTGGAGCAGCTCCAGAAACTGCCCCCGGCCTTCGTGCCAAAAACAGGAAAGGTAACCGCCGGGAATTCCTCGGGTATTAACGACGGGTCCAGCGCCATGGTTATCATGTCCGCTGACAGGGCAAAAGATCTGGGCATCCAGCCCATTGCCCGGATACGGGCCGTTGGACGGGGGGCCTGCCACCCATCGGTGATGGGTCTGAGCCCCGTCCCTGCGGTCAGAAATCTTCTATCCACAAATCCTGACATCAAACTTGAGGATTTTGAACTGATCGAACTCAACGAGGCCTTCGCGGCCCAGTACCTTGGCTGTGAAAAGGAACTGGGCCTTAACAGGGAGATCACCAACGTGAACGGCTCTGGTATTGGTCTGGGGCATCCGGTGGGTTCAACCGGGGTGCGTATCATGGTAACCCTCCTCTACGCCATGAAGAAGAGTGGCAAGACCCTTGGGCTTGCCACTCTGTGCGGCGGCGGGGGCGTGTCAATGGCCTGCGCCCTGGAGATGGTCTGATGCAGGATCTCTGATCGGGCTTTTGTTCCATGACCAGGATACCTGGTCCTGATCCCCTGTTCTTTTCCAGGGGATCAGGCTCAACCCCTGCCTTATTTTTACCTCCCCTCTGCAAGCAATCCCTTCCTTCCCGCTGTCCGATCTCTCCGGTCACTGCGAAGGAGAACTTTTCCTCTCCACTCTCCGGGCTTGACATCACCGGTACCAGTTCTTAAACTATAGCAAAGCGGTATAGATTGGAACTGATGGACATTTTTTCAAAGATCTCCTGTGCCTGAGCCCTGACCCTGCCAGGGCTGGACCAGGGACGGGCAAGAGGCCTTGGTTCCGGATCTATTCCTGAGTTTGAAAAGGAGTACCGAAAGGAGTAAGGAGTGAGTGTAACTGTAAATATCCACAGGACCCACCGTCAGTTTACCGGTGGGGCAGATACGGTTCAGGTTGAGGGAACCAGTGTGGGAAGGTGCCTGGAGGATCTCATAAGGCAGTTCCCCGGTATGGAAGGGGCCTTATTCAACGGAAAAGGCCGGCTTAAGAACGCCGTTGAGATCTACCTGAACCAGGAGAGCGCCTATCCCGATGAACTTAAGAAACCGGTAAAGGACGGGGATGAGATCCATATTACACTAATGCTTGCTGGCGGATGAACAAGGAGCGGGCAAAATGAGTGTTTATGACCTGATAGTGATCCTGACAGTGGTAGGGGCCCTTGCCTTCATTATCAGGACCTATTTCAAGAGGAACAAAAAGGAGGAGACCGGATGTTGCGGGTGCTCGGCGTGCAGCGCAGACCCCGTCTCCTGCGACTCACCGGAAAAACCCCGGGCAGGATCTGAATACCCCTGCAAACCCGTTTCCCGCGCGTTAACAGAAGGGAGGTGATGACCATGAAGCGCTTTATGATTCCCAGGGTGGCCCACTGTGGTGAGGGCTGCCAACTTCAGTCCTGGGTACGACCTTAAACTGCCCGCAGAAACACCAGCACGCCACCCTGTTTTATTCCCGCCAGCCCGGTCTTTCCCGCCGAGCTCAGACCTGTGTATCTCTTCCCTTATCTGTATTTCACGACCCCGGACCAGGGGGAAGGGTGAAATTCTCACTGATTTACCTTGACTTGAAAAACCGTTCTCTAATATAAAAGCAGGGTTTGAAACCTGTTCGGGGAACGGTTCTGGCAATTCAGGAGATAGATTTTTTCTCTGATTTCAGATAGCTGAGGGGTAAGGAGAAGACTTATGAGAGATGTGGTTATTGTTAGCGCCTGCAGGACCCCTGTGGGCGATTTTGGCGGATCATTGAGCACTGTATCAGCCACGGATCTGGGGGCCCTCGTCATTGAAGAGGCCGTTAAGAGGGCGGGAATCGAAAAGAGCCAGGTGGATGAGGTGATCATGGGGAGCGTTCTGCCGCACGGCCTGGGGCAGAACCCTGCCAGGCAGAGCATGGTGAGGGCAGGTCTCCCGTGGGAGGTGGGCGCCATTACAGTGAACAAGGTGTGCGGGTCAGGTCTCAAGGCGGTCATGCTGGCGGCGCAGGCCATCCAGTGCGGAGATGCGGATGTAGTCGTGGCAGGGGGGCAGGAGAACATGAATCTCTGCCCCTATATGCTAAAAAAGGCGAGAACCGGTTACCGCATGAACAACAACAAGATGGTTGACGCCATGGTCCATGACGGTCTCTGGGACCACGTAAACGACTTTCACATGGGTATCAGCGCTGAACTGGTGGCGGAGAAGTACGGTGTAAGTCGGGAAGATTCCGATTCCTTTGCCATGAACTCCTACGAAAAGGCGTGGAAGGCCATGGAATCCGACTGGTTCAAGGATGAGATCGTCCCGGTTGAGGTGCCCGCAAGGAAGGGGCCTCCGAAGATATTCCAGGAGGACGAGATCCCCTTGAGGCAGCCCAAGACCAGCATGGATGGGCTTGCAAGACTGCGGCCCGCGTTCAAAAAGGATGGCTTGGTAACGGCTGGCAATGCCTCCAAGATAAGTGACGGGGCATCGGCCCTTGTGGTCATGTCAAGGGAAAGGGCCAAGGAGTTGAGGTGCAGTCCCATGGTCCGGATCGGGGCCCAGGGGGCATCGGGTATAGAGATGAAGTACGTCCTTGTGGCGCCTATACTGTCCATCCCCAAGGTCCTGGCCAAGGACGGCCTTCAGATAGGGGATGTGGATCTCCATGAGGTAAACGAGGCCTTCAGCACCTCATCCGTTGCCATCAACAGGGAGCTTGGGATCGATCCTGAAAAGGTGAACGTGCACGGCGGATCCGTGGCCATCGGTCATCCCATAGGCGCCAGCGGGGCCCGTGTGCTGACCACCCTTATTTACGCCATGAAGCAAAGGGATGCCGAGGTAGGCGAGGCCTCCCTGTGCCTGGGCGGTGGAGAGGCCGTTACCCTTGTGGTTTATAACGAGGGGTAGGGAGGGTTGAGGAATTCAGGGATTTAGGAATTGAGGAATTTAAAGATTTAGGGATTGATGGATATCGAGGAATAGATTCAGGAGAAAAATATGGAAGATGTGGTGATTGTTTCCGGGATGAGGACGCCCGTAGGGGCCTTTGGTGGTACTCTCAAATCCACGCCCGTGGTTCAGTTAGGGGCGCTGGTGTTGAAAGAGACCTTGAAGAAAGCGAACTTAAGACCCGTTGCGATGGAGAGCCAGACCCGGTTCGAGCCCGATGCCCTCAAGGGACGGGGGATGATCGAACTGGAACAGGAGGCCTATGACTTTGACGATGGTCTTCAGCCCGTTGAGATCGATGAGGTCATCATGGGCAACGTGGTAGGCGCCGGTCAGGGCCAGAACGTGGCCAGACAGGCCATGATCAGGGCCGGGATACCCAAAGAGACAGGGGCGTTCACCGTGAACAAGGTGTGTGCTTCGGGCATGAAGTCCATTGCCCTTGCGGCCCAGTCCATTAGTTCTGGTGAGGCAGAGGTGATTCTGGCAGGGGGTATGGAGAACATGAGCCTGATTCCGTACAGCCTGCCTGCGGCCAGGTGGGGGGCCAGGATGAACAACGCTGATCTGGTGGATCTGATGGTCATGGATGGTCTGTTCGAGATCTTCTACGGTTACCACATGGGCCTGACAGCGGAAAATATCGCCGAGAAGTACGGTATCTCAAGGGAAGAGCAGGACGAGCTTGGGGCCCTCAGCCACCAGCGGGCGAGAAAGGCCATTTCCGAGGGCCTGTTCAGGGATGAGATCGCCCCGGTGGTTATCCCCCAGAGGAAGGGAGACCCGGTGGTGTTTGACACGGACGAAAGGCCCATGGACACGAGCGTGGAAAAGATGGCGAAGCTGAGGCCTGCATTTAAAAAGGATGGAACTGTTACCGCTGGAAACGCCTCGGGGATCAACGATGCGGCCGCGGCCCTACTTCTCATGTCCCGTTCAAAGGCCGACGATCTGGGCCTCAAGCCCCTGGCCAGGATCAGGGCCTCTTCCTTTGCAGGTACGGACCCGGCGTTTATGGGCCTTGGTCCCATCCCGGCAGTGAGAAAGATACTGGAGAAGGAGAACCTTTCAATAGGGGACTTCGGGGTTGTTGAGCTGAACGAGGCATTCGCGGCCCAGGCCATTGCATGCGTCAGAGAGTTAGGATGCGATATGGAGAAGACCAATCCCCTTGGAAGCGGTATCTCCATCGGCCACCCCATAGGCTGTTCAGGGGCGCGCATCGTGTTGACCCTTATGGGAGAGATGCTGAGAAACCGGTCAAGCCTGGGGTTGGCCTCGCTCTGCATCGGTGGGGGCCAGGGTATGGCAATGGTCCTTGAGATTGACGGTTGATTCCTCTCCATTCTCCCCATGGGACCGCCTTTTAAGGATGTTTCCGCTGTGATAATCGAAATCGGGATCGGGAAAGGACGAGCAGCACAAGAGACGATCGTCAACAATAAAATAAATTGGCAAGAGGACAATATGGAGAAATCGATTTCGATAGCGATCCCGATTTCGATCCCGATAGCGATCTTGGTAGTGTGAAACCGGATCCCAAACAAACGGATTCAGCGGGCGGCTGATCCTTGACGGTTCAGTGGTAAATAAACACTGTCTAATCAACAATCCGAACGGGGGTAGATAATGGCTTATAATAATATTATCTTTGAAAAACAGGAAGAGATTGCAATCGTAAAATTCAACAGGCCCAAATCACTCAACGCCATCAACATGGACGTTGTCAAAGAGATAGAGCAGGCCCTGGACCAGGTGGAGAGCGACTCCGCTGTGCGGGTGCTGATCCTGACTGGCGAGGGGGACAAGGCATTTGTGGCCGGCGCTGACATCTCCCAGATGGTCAATCTGAGCCCCCTTGAACTGAGGGAATTCTCCACGGCCCTCCACCGGTTGGGCTTCCGTATGGAGGACCTCCCCATCCCGATCATAGCCTGCGTCAACGGCTTTGCCCTTGGGGGTGGAACCGAGATCGCCATGGCCTCTGATTTCATCTACGCATCGGAAGATGCCAGATTCGGTCAGCCCGAGATAAACCTTGGGATTATCCCGGGCTTCGGCGGGACCCAGCGCCTCCCCAGACTCGTGGGAAAGGGGGTGGCAAAGGAGCTCTGCATGACCGGTGCCATCATAAGCGCGCAGGAGGCAAAGGAGATAGGTCTGGTGAACAGGGTGTTTCCCGCTGACAAACTGTGGGAAGAGACCATGAAGACGGCAAAGGTGCTGGCGTCCAAGGGAAAGTTTTCCCTCATGGCGGTGAAGCGTTGTATTGATCGGGGTTATAACCTTGATCTGCGTGCAGCCTGCGCAGTGGAGGCAGATCAGTTTGCACTGTGTATGGCCAACCCGGACGGCAGAGAAGGTATGACCGCGTTCCTGGAAAAGAGAAAACCTGATTTCAAGGGGGAACTGAGCTGAAATGGACTTTGCTTTAACCGAAGAACAGCAGATGGTGAGAGAGATGGCGGCCCGGTTTTCCGAGGCCGAGATCAAGCCGAAGGCCGCTGAGCTGGATGAAAAACATGAACATCCCGCAGAGATCATCAGGCAGTTGGGCGAGTTGAAGATGATGGGGATAGCCGTGCCCGAGGAATACGGAGGCGGGGGCATGGACTACGTGAGCTATGTCCTTGCACTGATCGAGGTCTCCAAGGGATGCGCATCAACGGGGGTCATCATGTCGGTGAACAACTCCCTCTACTGTTTCCCGGTCCAGGCCTATGGTACGGATGAGCAGAAGAAGAAGTACCTCTACCCGTGCGCGGCCGGTGAAAAGATCGGCTGCTACGGCCTCACCGAGGCCGGCGCCGGTTCAGACCCTGCGGGGATGCGAACCACTGCCGTCAAAGACGGGGATGGATGGGTTATAAACGGTGAGAAGAAGTTCATCACCAACGGCAATGTCTCTTCCTACGCCGTGATCGCGGCCGTTACTGAAAAGGGCAAGGGGTACAGGGGTATCAGTTCATTTGTGGTGGACCTGGAAAACACCCCCGGCTTCAAGGTGGGTCGCGTTGAGGATAAGTTGGGTATCCTCGCGTCCGGCACAGCCGAACTGATCTTTGAAGATGCCCGGGTGCCCGCTGACGCCCTCCTTGGGAAGGAGGGTGAGGGCTTCAGGCAGATGCTCACCACCCTGGACGGGGGCCGGATCGGCATCGCGTCTCAGGCCATCGGCATCGGCAGGGCCGTGCTGGAGGAGGCGGTGGAATACGCCAAGACAAGGGAACAGTTCGGCAAGACCATATCCTCGTTTCAGGCGATCCAGTGGAAGCTGGCCGATATGGCCACGGAGCTGGATGCCGCCGAACTCCTCACCCTCAGGGCCGCGTGGCTTGAAGACAACAAGAAGCCCTATGAAAAGGCGGCTGCCATGGCCAAGATGTATGCGTCTGACGCGGCCATGAGGGCCTCCATAGAGGGGATCCAGGTATTAGGGGGATACGGCTACTGCAAGGAATACCCCATGGAGCGTCATATGAGAGACGCCAAGATATGCCAGATATACGAGGGCACCAACGAGATCATGCGTCTGGTAATAGCAAGGAACCTGCTTAGGGGTTGATGATCCAACGGATTAATGCACGACCAGCAACCGCCAATCAACAATCGAAAGGGGGCATCCATGGCCTTGACCTTCAATCCTAAGATTTTTGATGATATTGAGAAGGGAAAGAAGAAGTGGCAGAAAGAACTGGAAAAGGTGTTTGCGGCCAGGCCCGAGCGCCTGCGAAGGTTTGCCACTGTCTCTGACCGGGAGATTAAGAGGATCTATACCCCTGCCCATCTGAAGGATCAGGACTTTATGGAGAGTCTGGGCTTTCCAGGCGACTATCCCTTCACAAGGGGTGTTCAACCCTCTATGTACAGAGGCCGTTTATGGACCATGAGGATGTTTGCAGGCCTGGGCACGGCCAGCGATACCAACGAGCGTTTTCATCTCCTGGTAAACCAGGGCCAGACAGGACTATCCACCGCCTTTGACATGCCTACCCTCATGGGCTATGACACCGACTCTCCCAAGGCAAGGGGCGAGTGCGGCAAGTGCGGGGTGGCCATAGATACCCTCAAGGATATGGAAGACCTGTTCGCAGGTCTCCCCATCGACAGGATCACCACATCCATGACCATCAACCCGCCGGCCTCGGTGATCTGGGCCATGTATATCGCCATGGCTGAAAAGAGGGGAATCCACAGGAAGGTGTTAGGGGGTACCATACAGAACGATATGCTCAAGGAGTTTATCGCTCAGAAGACCTTCATGTGCCCTCCCATACCCTCTGTCAGGATTATCGTGGACACGGTGGAGTTCGGAACAAGGGAGGTCCCCAGGTGGAATACCATAAGCATAAGCGGTTATCATATACGGGAGGCCGGTTCCACGTCCGTGCAGGAACTCGCCTTTACCCTGGCAGACGGTATCGCCTATACGGAGAAGGCCATTGAGCGGGGTCTTGATGTGGATGACTTTGCGCCCAGGTTTTCCTTCTTTTTCAACTCTCACCTGGACTTCTTTGAGGAGGTGGCCAAGTTCAGGGCCGCCAGGAGGATGTGGGCCAGGATCATGAAGGAGCGGTTCAAGGCAAAGGACCCGAGATCGTGGTGGCTCAGGTTTCATACCCAGACCGCCGGGTGTTCCCTCACGGCCCAGCAGCCCTATAACAACGTGGTGAGGACGGCCCTCCAGGCATTGGCCGCGGTCATGGGGGGGACCCAGTCTCTTCACACCAACTCCCTTGACGAGGTCCTGGCAATACCCACAGAGGAGGCCGCCACCATCGCCCTGAGGACACAGCAGATTATCGCCGAGGAATCGGGGGTCACCAACACCATTGATCCCCTTGGAGGGTCGTACTTTGTGGAGGCCCTCACAGACAGGATGGAAGAGGAGGCCTTTGAGATAATACAGAAGATCGATGATATGGGGGGTATGCTGTCTGCCATAGAGAAGAATTATCCCCAGCAGGAGATAGCGGATTCCGCCTATCACTACCAGAGACAGATCGATGAGAACCAGAGGACAGTGGTCGGGGTGAACAAGTACGTGGTGGATGAGGAGATCCCGGTGGAGGTCCTTGAGATTGACGAAGAACTTGAAAGGCTCCAGATAGAAAAGACCAACAGGGTCAAGACGGAACGTGACAACAGCCGGGTCGAAGAGTGCCTGGAGAGGGTAGGGGAGTGCTGTTCAGGAGACGAGAATGTAATGCAGTCCCTGATAGACGCGGTCAAGGCCGATGCCACCCTCCAGGAGGTGTGTGACGTGTTCAGGAAGGTGTACGGCGAGTACAGGGATCCTGGGATATATTAGAGGGAGGAATTTGGGGATTTAGGAATTGAGGGATTTAGAGATTCAGGGGTTGATTCCTCAAATATAGAGTTTCAGATAATGATTTTGGCAAGGCCAGAGGGAGGAATCGGAGTAAGTCGTACCCCGTAGTACGTCGTCGACGATTTCGACCGATAACGC
Organism: Deltaproteobacteria bacterium; assembly: GCA_011051075.1. Taxonomy (GTDB): domain Bacteria; phylum Desulfobacterota; class DSM-4660; order Desulfatiglandales; family Desulfatiglandaceae; genus Desulfacyla. Next base: position 21,523 of record DREN01000249.1, read on the forward strand.
AGTCCAAAATCTTTATCTGGAAGTCTATAGCAGTTGCCTGATTCCGGAGAGGTGTATATGATGAGACAGAAGAGAAGAGTGAGAGTTATGGTTGCAAAACCCGGTCTTGACGGCCATGACCGCGGGGCAAGGATAATTGCAAGGGCGTACCGTGACGCAGGTTTCGAGGTGGTCTATACCGGGCTTCATCAGACACCCGAGGAGATCGTGGAGGCGGCCATACAGGAAGACGTGGACATGATAGGGCTTTCCAGCCTGGCGGGGGCACATAAATACCTTTTTCCTGCCGTGGTTGAATTCCTGAAGGAGAGGGGTGCGGATGATATCGTTGTCTGCGGGGGAGGTATCATACCTGATGACGATATCGATAAACTGAAAGAGGCCGGTGTCAAAGAGGTGTTTACGCCGGGGACCCCCCTTGAGGAGATCGTCAACTGGGTGGAGAACAACGTGAAGCCGAGGCAGGATTAACAGATATGAGCCATATTGTTGAAAAAGTTGTTGCCGGAGACGTAAGGACCGTGGCCCGTCTTATACGCGATATTGACGACGGCATGCCCGAGGTACGGGAAGTGCTCAAGGGCCTCTACCCCCATACGGGCAGGGCCTATGTGATCGGTATCACAGGCGCCCCCGGGGTGGGTAAGAGCACCCTGGTGGATCAGATGGTCGCACACCTGAGAAAGCGCGACAAGACCGTCGGTGTGCTTGCGGTGGATCCGACCAGCCCCTTCAGCGGGGGCGCCATATTGGGGGACCGTGTGAGGATGCAGCGGCACAGCATGGATCAGGGGGTCTTTATCCGGTCTCTGGCTACCAGGGGCCATTTCGGGGGCCTGACCCAGTCCACCCGGAGCGCTATTGACGTCCTTGATGCCATGGGCAAGGACTTTATCCTGGTGGAGACCGTTGGGGTGGGCCAGGACGAGGTGGATGTTGTAAGGAGTGCCCATACCACGGTAATCGTGGTAATCCCCGGCATGGGTGATGATATCCAGGCGATCAAGGCAGGGATCCTCGAGGTGGGTGATATCTTTCTCATTAACAAGGCCGATCGTGAGGGTGCTGACAAGACCCTGAGTGATCTGAGGCTCATGATCGATATGGATCAGAAGAAGTACGATCGGGGCTCATGGAAGCCTCCCATACTCAAGGTCCAGGCCGTCTTTGACAAGGGTATAACCGAATTCCTGGAAGAGATTGACAGACACGCCGAATACCTTGCCACGACCGCTGGGGGCCTTCAAACCAGGGGGACCAGGGACAAGGTCAGCCAGGAGTTGGGCGAAATGATAAAGGCGCGCCTTATTGAAGAGGTAATCGATCGTTTAACCGAATCGGGCGACTTTGACAGGGCCGTGGAGTCGATTGTGAAAGGTAAGACCGACCCATATACGGCCTGTGAGAACCTGGTGTTTCCCATTCTGTCTTCATCCCCATGACCGGTGAAACAGGACTTTCCTGATGTACGCTGTCTTCTGGTGGCTACGCCAGATCGGCCTTATCCTTGCGGCATGTTTTTTCCTGGCCTTCGGCGTACATATCCTGATCGCCTCCTACAGACTGAAGGATCCCTACTCCTTTATCATGGCCTTTTTTGCCTCCAATCTGATCATCCTCATAAGCGCTACCCTTATCCTGGGTTTTGTGATCCGCATGATAAGGGTGCGGAGGGCTACAAGGGATGATACCTGATGAGCCCGGCAGAAAAGGAGACCCCTCTGAACCATGATCGCAGGTGATAATCCCCGGGCCTCTCAAAGGCTCGCCTTTGTCCGTCCTGACCCGAGATTCTTTTTGGATATCTGGCACACCCCGGAAGAGCCTATTGCCCGCGTAACCGCGATCCTGGAGGGTTTTGGAAATGACCGCTCAGGTATTTCGGGATTCATCAGGGGGGTGAGCGGGTGCGGGGACGTGGACTTTTCATTCATCTACGGGAGCGCGGTAAATTCAACGGCAGGCTTTGATGAGATAGAAGACGTGGATATCCTTGTGGTCACCCGGGGCAGGAAGAAATTCGTTTATGAGTGGGAAGCGCCCAGGGGTACGGAGATACGCTACCTGCGCCTCTCAGAGATGAGGGATTTTCTCAGGGTGGAGAAGAGGCTCTTTTCATACATCTTCACCAGGGAGTACAACTCACTGGGAGGGATCCTGGCCAACGGACTTCTGGTAATTAAGGGTTCAGGAGAGCTGGACCGACTGGTGTCGGAGGTGAGACGACACTTCCAGAGGGTCCAGATCAAGGCCCTTTCACAGTTGGTGGAGGACGACTGCAGGAAGATGGTGGAAAAAAGAAGGGGGCCTGGGAAAGAACGGGCCATGCTCTTTTCCCGCGGCCGAGAAAGGGGGTACTTCTTTTACGGCAGTGAGATTCCTGTCACCCTTGAGGAGGCCCGCTCCACCATATATCAGTCCATAAGGCGGAAGAATATTGAATCCGGGAAGGCCCCGGCCATAGCTCGGAGGATTCTGAAGAGAATCAAGGAGAGATGAGTATGTTAATATTGCAAAGACCTCCAATCAACAATCAAAAATCGACAATCATCAATCCTATGCCAGCCAGCGTTTTCTCCTGTGGTAATGCTTAACGTCTCTGTAACTCTTCTTCCCCACCGCGGTAAGGCCCAAGTAGAACTCCTTTACGTCCGCATTGTCCTTGAGAACCTGAGCCTCACCGTCTAAAACCACACGGCCGTTTTCCATTACATAGCCGTACTCCGCGTACTCAAGTGCCATGGCCGCGTTCTGTTCGGCCAGGAGCATGCCCACTTGCTCCTCTTTGTTGAGACGCTGGATGATGTTGAATATCTCCTCCACAAGGAGGGGGGCCAGGCCCATGGAGGGCTCGTCTAAGAGCATGATCTTAGGCTTTGCCATGAGCCCACGGCCTATGGCGCACATCTGCATCTCTCCGCCCGATATGTAGCCGGTTTTGGCGTGTCTCCGCTCCCTGAGACGGGGGAAATACCCGTACACCATCTCCAGGGCCTCCCTGGTCCCCTTGGTGTCCCGGCCCCTGGTATAGGCCCCGGTCAGGAGATCATCTTCAACGGTGAGGTGCTCGAAGGTGTGCCTCCCCTCCATTATCTGGATAAGACCCATCTTCACCAACTGGGGCGCAAACAACCTGTCAACCCGTTTCCCGTCAAATTCTACGGTCCCCTTGGTCACCTCGCCACGTTCCGCCTTGACCAGGTTGGAGATGGCCTTCAGCGTAGTGCTCTTTCCCGCGCCGTTGGCGCCCAGGAGAGAGGCGATCTGCCCTTCGTATACATCGAGGGAGACCCCTTTAAGGACCAGTATAACATGCTCGTATATAACCTCGATGTTGTTAACCTTGAGTAATGGGGTCTGCTCTGTGGCCATAAATCCACCTCCAACTGGTCTGACTGAACTACAAGATTTTCATCTAAGCGGTTTAAGATTTTCAGGGGGGGGCCTATTCGGATCCGGTCATCCCGGAATAAGAGGGTTTAACTCACCCGGAGAACGGTAAAAGCCCCTTGATGGGGCAGGGGGCTCACCCCCTGCCCTCGGTATCCGGAGTTTCCTCCTATTGACAGTCTCTAAGTTTAAGCCCATGTTCTTTGGCGTACTTGCCTGCTGATTTCTCAACGAGATCCCTGACGAATTTCTTCATGGGCTCCACAACGATCCCGGTCATGACCCATTTCTCACCGTTCCACTGCTGGAAAAAGATAGGTCCTCCGCCCTCGTGATCGGCGCAGGAGAGTTTGATGGGCTGCATAAAGCCTTCTGCTCCGATCTCTTTGATCCTCTCCGGTGTGATGTTCAGGTTCTCAAAGCCCCAGCGCACCTCATCCCCTTTCAGCACCTTCTTCCCGAACTTCTTCTGGGCGGTCAGTAATGCCTCATGGTTGATGATACCCGCGTACACTCCTCTATTATAGTAGACCGAACCCACACGGGTAAAGGCGATATGGCCTTTCATCACACCGTAGACCCTATCGACAATCTCCTTGATAACCGGGAAATCCCGACCCACCCCGTGCCAGTTTGCGCTGTAATAGCCCTTGGCCTTGGGACCTGCAGGGAGTACGTCCTCTTCAGAACCGCACCACCAGACACCGAGGATCCTGTTGCTGGGAAACCTCAGCCTGGCCGCCTCTTTAAGCGGAACGGTGCAGGAAACTCCCCAGTTTCGGTTGATTACCCAGTCCGCCTTGTATCTCCTGACAATATCCATCCACTGGGCCTTCTGGTCGATTCCCGGCCAGGGCACTGGAAAATGCCTGACCGTGAAACCGAACTTCTTGGCCATGGCGTCAAGGATCGGCTTGGTCTCCTGGCCGTAGGGGACGTCTATGTGCAGATTGGCGATCTTGAGGCCCTTGAGATAGTTCCCTATGGTGGACATATCCTTGCCGTCCCATCCCTGCTTGATGGCGATGAACTTGATCTTGGCAGTGTTCTGGGACCAGTAGTTGGTGGGGAGCGTAAAGACCCAGGGGAAAACCCGACCATCGGATGCGTCTGCGCGACCGTAACCACTTGAAATAATGGCGATATGATCTTTAGTCCCCTTGGGGATCAGGGCGTAGGTAATACCCGTGCTCAGTGGATGAACAAAGGTCATCTTGTTCTTGAAGCGGTTGTAGCACTCAACACCCCGTGCCGTGTTGTAGGCGGTTTCGCACTCCTCAAAGGCGTACTTGATACCGTTGATGCCGCCCTTCATGTTCATAAGTTCCATGTAATCTTCCATGCCGCTGCTGAACCCGCTGCCCCCGGCCGCAAAGGGACCGGTCCGGTAGGCCAGGATCCCCACAAACTGGGTGGGGCCCTCCTTTTTCTTGTCCGCGGCCATTGCCGATCCGGAAACAAGGGCAAAACTTACTGCGAGCACACCGATAAACAAGCCTAAAATCAATTTACGTCCCATGACCATCTCCTCCTCTTTTTAAAGTTCCTGGTTAAAAAAGCTTCTCGAGAGTTAGTTGTTGGTTGTTGGGTAATTGTTGTTTGGTTTTGATTGTTGCCAATAACTCCCCTGTCAGATTATTACGAGCGTTGAACGACCAATGACAACTGCCAGATGACCAAGGCCC
>DREN01000178.1 GCA_011051075.1 Deltaproteobacteria bacterium
AGGTCTATAAACGGGGATAATGAAGATAGTGAAGGGGATCAGGAGTACCATATTTCCCCTGAGAAAAGTGAGAAGCCCCCCAAAAAGGCCCAAGGCATACCAGTTAAACTGCCCCTTTCTCTCCAGTGAACGGATTAGCAGGACGGTAAAGCAAAGGAGCATGGAGATTGTCAGGGTGGTCTTGAGGATGAGAAGGGAATAAAAGAGTGACACAGGGTAAACGGCGTAAAGGAGGGAGGCGACCAGGCCCGTTTTCCTGTTCCATATTCTCGTTCCGATCATATTGATAAGGACCACGCTGAAAGAGTCGATAAGAATCTGAACCAGGCGTACCACGGTCAAATTGTATCCAAAGACGAGGAAGACCAGGCCCAGGAAATAACCGTAAAGGGGATCCATGAAAAACACCCCGTTTCCTCCCTCCCAGTGGCCTGCTGATATCATCTTCCCCATGTCCACGTAGTACTTCTCATCCAGAATCGGCATATAGAGGAGCGGGTTATCCGAGCTCAGAACAAGATGCAGTGTTCGCAGGACCAGTCCGAGGAGCCATACGTACAGGATAGGGGAGCTTCCTCCCCAGACGGAGCGACCTCTTCTCAAGATTTTTAACTGAAAGCTCATACCGTCTTTGATCGACCCGAATAATCCAACACCAGACCGGCCATATCCAAAGGAGCAGGTAATCGCCCCCTGTATCAGGAACCCAGTGCCCGGCTCAGTTCGCTAAAATACAGTCATTTCCTGTTCCTGTAAATGCCGACCAGAAGCGTGTCTGACAGCCTTACGGAAAAGACAGGAGTCTCATTGAGGAACCAGTTCCACATCTCCCTGTCAAAGAAGCCCTGCCGGATAAGCAGAATAACGTAGTCGGCCTTGTCCCTTGAGGTAAACCTCACCTTGCCATCAAGAAGGCCCGCTTCCCTGTACAGATCGAATGGAAAGCGTGCCTTGGGATCAATATCCGCCATGGCCAGCCAGAACGACTTGGAGCTGTTCCTGTTAAGCCACCCCAGAGTTCCCAGATACGAACTCCCCCAGTACTCGTGCTCAAATCCTTTCATAGAGGCCCCAACCGTACCTCCCATTACCTCGTTAAAATATGAGGACTGGTATGGATGGGTCCTGATAACTGAGACGTAAACTGATAACACAAAAAGAAACAGGTAAAGGCCCGCAGCGGATTTCAGCAGCCCCCCTCCTCTGAACCTTTGGAGCAGGTACTTCAACCCCAATCCGGAAACCATGCAGAGGAACGGAAAAGAGGGGAGGAAAAGCCTTACCCCGTCGTACTTTGGAACACCGGGAAGAGATAGCAGCAGGACGGGAAAAAACGCATTGAAGAGGATAAAGGTGTTTGCCTTCCTGTTACCGAAGGAGGCACTCTTGTAAATGCCCACCAGAAGCGGGGCCAGTACGATCAAGGGAACGGTGGCCGAAAGAAATACAAGGGGATAATGCCACGGGGCAACAACGTACTCCCTCCCGAGATAAAATACGGGTATAGTAAAATGATCCGCATGAAAAGCGACGTACTGAACCAGTCTCTCAAGGGTATTCTCCCACAACCAGGGCCAGAGACCTACAAAAACAAGGGGAGGAATGAAAAACAGGGGAACGAGCCTCCAGAGTTGAGGGACCAGTCTTTTCAACCATGAGCCTTTGCCCACCTCCCTCTGCTGTTTAAACCTTTCGTGGGTTGCCATAATCCAGCACAGGACGAGGGGGATGTAGATAAAGAGGGCAGTCAGCTTTATGAGCAGGGCCAGGCCTAACAGAACGGAGGCTGAAACGATCCATCCCCATCCCCTTTCCATCCCCTTCCAGTAAAGGTATACCACCAGGAACCACAAAGCGGTCAGAGGGTAGTCAAGGGCCGCCAGATGAGAGTGAAAAAACACCCTTGGTAGGAAAAAGAACGACAGTGCTACCAAAATGCCTATACCCCTGCCGTAAAGCTCAGAGGCAAAGGAGAAGAGGGCGTAGGTCAGAACGAAAACGAAGATGAGGATGGCAGACCTGAAGGCCGGGATTTCACTGCCCGGAAGAAAAGGTATACTGCCGAAAAGGCGCCCGGTTGCGGCGACCATAACCTTCACAAGCGGGGGATGTTCGTGATTCAGTGACCAGAACCTGTCTATAGTTTCAATGGAAGGGCTGTCCAGCCATTGAAGGTAGGTTCGGCCCGCGATAACATAGCTCCCCTCATCCCACGTGATCCCGTAATCATCCAGGGTCAGGGCCACAACAGCGCAGCAGACCAGGGAAAGACACAGTGCGATGGTCCTCTTACTGGGATATCCGTTCATCCGGTTCACAGGGCAAATCGTGTTTGCGCATGAATTCCACTATTTCGGGCTGATCGCGTTTAATCGAAAGAGATTTCCTGAACACCGATGCGGCGCCTTCCCTGTCACCCATGCGGCTCAACGTAAATCCGAGGTTGTTGTAGTAGGAATGGTTGTCAGGCTCCAGGTGTATGGCCCTCTTGAAAAAGGGCACGGCCTTTTCATACTCTCCCTCCTTATGGTAGCAGTACCCCCAGTTGTTGAGGACTCCGCTGAGATTGTCGTGGAACTCAAGGGCCTTTTCAAGTTCCCCGCGGGCCTTTTCAAAAAGCCCATGGTCTGCGTAGAAGACCCCTAGATCCGAATGCATGGAGGTATCGTCGTAGCCCATTGCAGACGCAAGTCTAAGCATCCTGAGCCCTTCTCTGGGTTTTCCTCCAAGGTAGAGGCCCTCGCCAAGCCGGAAAAAGTAACGGCACGTCACCTCACGGTTCATGTAGTCCCGGTTGAAGTTGTCGTAGTAGCTCTTGGTGTAGTAGTAATCCCAGATCTTGTCCGGAGGCGCCTTGTTGGAGTCTCCGTGAACAATCCTCAGGAGGATGCCGAAGGGCCTGATCCCATACCCCTTGGGCAGGGACAGGTTAAACGGGTTCATTACCGCAAAGTAGACTCCCCTGTGGGAACCGTGAGTTATGATCCTGTTGATTACTGCTGACTCCAGCTCCTCCCATGAACCTGCGAAGGTAAAGGGGTACCGCGGGAGGACCCACTTGAATATTACGTTATGCCTGTCGTGCAGGGTTACGGCCTCTCCCATACCCTCCACGATCCTTCCATAGGCCACCGGAAATACGTTGTTGTCTCCGTCCAGAAAAATGGTGCTGCCCGGGTCCACGGTCCTGAATATGTTCAAGGCGTGCTCATAGGCCGTATAGTTTTTGCTCTGATCGCAAAGACCAAAATTCGTTGTTAGGGCCAAAAGGGGCGTCAGGCAGAAAGCGGCTGACAGGGCCCTTCTCACCCCGGTTCCGATTTTTTTTTGCCTTCCGGCCCACTGGATCAGGCGGTTCAGCCCCATGCCCATAAGGATTGCAAGTACAATGGAAGAGGGGAGGGGAAAGGGGGTTATTTCCAGAGAAATGATGTTCAGAAACACCGTGTAAAACATGTCGCAAAGGAGGACCCCCACGAAAAAGATTTTCCAGCGCAGGGACGACAGCCCCATCCAGCCCCACAGGGAAAGGAACAGCAATACCCCGTATTGACGGGAAATAACACGCAGCCCGTCTATAAACCTGGAGAGATATTCGGAAGGCCCGGCGCTGAACACGTAGGCTCCCCTGTGGGCGGTTGCGGTCACGTGGGCCAGGAAACGCTCAAGATTATCCGGGTCGCCCCAGTGGATGGCGGCCCCGGCCTGGGTGCGAAGGGGGAGGTAAAGGTAGAGGAGCAGGGGAAGGATGAAAAAGATTGACACGGCCGTAAAACGCCTTGGAGTGAAAAGGACCCTTTTATCACCTGAAATTATGAAGTACAGCACTGGTGGTGCCAACATGACTGTCTGCATGTGATTGGCGAAGCTTAATCCTGTGACGAAAACGAACAGGAGGAGCTGCCTGAAATCCCTCTCCTGATCCCACTGCCACAGGAGGCCGATCATGAGGGCCATAAAAAAACAATGAAGGGGATAGACTTCAGCGGATACGGTCTGCGACCAGAACAGGGGCGTAAAGGCAAGAAAACAGGCGGCCGTCAAGGAGCACAAAATCTTGCGGGTAAACCGGAGTATGATATCGTAGGTTAGGAGGACCGTGATGGAGGCAAAAAGGGCCGACATGAGATTCATCCTGAAACCCACGTTTCCCAGGGGAATCAAGCAGAATATCTTTCCCACAAGAGAGTAGAGGGGATAGCCGCTGTTGTGGGGGATACCGAGAGAGAAGGCGGCGGCAGTGAACTCGCCGCTGTCACCCAGGTATACGGTAGGGGCGGCTGTAATGAGATAGATGGCAAAGACAACGGGCAGCAGGAACAGGGGGACGTGTTTTTCAATTCCATGACCCTCCACGGGATCACCCCCCATTCCTGCCGGTTTTCTCCAGGCCGTGGGTTTGTCTGACAATAAAAAGGGGCCTCTGCTTGACCTCATCGTAAATCCTGGCCAGGTATTCCCCAACAAGTCCGATGGCGATAAGCTGGATGCCCCCTAAAAAGAGCATCAGGGTCACCAGGGTGGTAAAACCGGTCTGGGCAACTTCAACGCCCATCAGCCTTTTTATGATAAAAAAACAGGCCAGCATAAAACCGACGGCGCTGATTACAATCCCCGCGCTGGTCATGACCCTCAGGGGCTTGTAGGAAAAGCTGAATACGGCGTCAAGGGCGTAACGGGCAAGCCTCTTCAACGACTGCTTGGGTTTGCCTCCACCCCGCTCATCCCGGTCATAATAGACTACCTGCTGATTCAGCCCCACCCAACTCCTAAGGCCGGGGAAATACCGGTTCTGCTCAGGCAGCCTCTTCAGTTCCTCGGCGGCCTGCCGGTCAAGGAGGCCGAAGATACCCGTATCGGGGGGGACAGGGAAGTCGGTTATCCAGGTGAACACCCTGTGAAAGAGGTTGAATCCCACCCTGCGAAGGCCCTTGTCCCTGCGGCTGCGACGGCGGGCCATGACTACATTTGCCTCCCCCCTCCAGCATGAGATCAACTCCGGAATCAGTTCAGGCGGATCCTGGAGATCCCCGTCCATCACTATCACCGCATCACCGCTCGAGTGGTGCAGGCCCGCGGTGATTGCGGCCTGGTGGCCGGAGTTACGTGAAAGCTCCGCAATGGCGAACCTCGGATCGGTCTCTCTCTGTTTTACCATGATTTCAAGGGACTGGTCAGTGCTCCCGTCGTTCACATAGATCACGCGCCATTGGGTATCGGGCAGGGCGTCACAGACCTTCACCAGCCTGTCGTGAAGAAAGGGGAGGGTTTCCTCCTCGTTATAGATGGGAATGACGATGTCGAGTTTCAAGTGCCGCACTCCTGCTTCCCATGGGGGAAATGCTGAAGTTTTTCTAACTGATCCTTGTCCTGTACAGACGCAGGCTGTTGCTTACCACCGAGATACTGCTGAAGGCCATGGCCAGGGCTGCCAGTATGGGATGAAGCTGCCGGAGCATGAGGGGGAGAGATTCAAAGGGATAGAGTATCCCTGCGGCTATGGGGATCAGTATCACATTATAGCCGAATGCCCAGAACAGATTCTGCCGGATGGTCTTCATGGTGGCCCTGCTAAGCTCAATGGCCCGGGGCACCCCCATGAGGCTCCCGCTGGAGAGGATAACGCCGGCAGTCTCTATGGCCACGTCAGTGCCGGTTCCTATGGCCAGACCCACATCGGCCTGGGCAAGGGCCGGGGCGTCGTTGATCCCGTCACCCACCATACCGACCCGCTCCCCCTTTTCCTGAAGATCCTTCACCCTGAGAGATTTCTCTTCCGGACGCACTTCCGCGAAAACATCGTCAATACCCACCTGGGCACCGATGGTCCGGGCCGTCTGCAGATTGTCACCGGTCAGCATAATCACCTTGAGCCGTTGCTCATGGAGCCTAACAACGGCCTCCCTGGATTCCGGTTTAAGGGAATCGGACACGGCTATGAGTCCGCAAAGGGTCCCATCCTCAACCACCGCCATCACCGTCTTACCCTCTGCCTGGAGGCCGGCCACCTTTTCGTGGGCAGGGCTGATGTCAAGGCCCAGACTCTCAAACCATCCAGGTTTTCCCACCAGCACCTCCTTACCCCCTATGCGTGCCCTGACCCCAAGACCGCCCTCGGCCTTGAACCCTTCCGGATCAACAGGGTCCAGGTTGCGGTTCCGGGCCTCCTGTACGATCGCCTTGCCCAGGGGGTGTTCAGATCCCTTTTCCACCGATGCCGCAAGATGAAGGAGCTGTTCCGGATCTTTGTACAAAGGTCCCAGTCTGACTATATCTGCTACAGAGGGTTTTCCCATGGTGATGGTCCCTGTCTTGTCAAGCACCATGGTGTTGAGCTTGTTGGCCGTTTCCAGTGCCTGGCTGCTCTTGAACAGGATCCCTTTTTCCGCCCCCTTGCCCGTGCCCGCCATAATGGCGGTAGGGGTTGCAAGACCCAGGGCGCAGGGGCAGGCGATGACCAGCACGGCCACCAGCCTGATCATGGGGGGGACGAAGTCACCGGTGATCCCCCACCATAAAAAGAAGACCAGGAAGGCAATGGCGATGATGGCAGGAACGAATATGGCCGCCACCCTGTCGGCCAGGGCCTGGATAGGGGCCTTGCTGCCCTGGGCCTCCTGCACCAGACAGATAATCTGAGCAAGGGCGGTCTCCCTGCCAACCCGTGTGGCGGTAAAGCGCAAGAGGCCTTCCCCGTTGATGGTTCCCCCCACCACCGTATCTCCGGCATGCTTGTCCACAGGGAGAGGCTCGCCGCTGAGCATGGACTCATCCACTGCCGATGCCCCGTCCGTAACTATCCCATCCACAGGTATGCGTTCGCCCGGACGCACAACGACCGTGTCGCCCTTCCTGACCCTAATCAGGGGCACTTCCCTTTCCTCTCCCTGTTCCACTATCGTTGCGGTCTTGGGCCGCAGGCCGATCAGTCTGCGGATGGCTCCGCCCGTGCGGCCCTTGGTGCGGGCCTCTAACATCTTGCCTAATTTGATAAGGGTGATGATCACCGCCGAGGTCTCAAAATAGACGTGGGAGCCCGCAGCGGGAAAGAGAAGAACCACCAGGGAGTAAAAGTAGGCCACCGATGACCCCATGGCCACCAGTACGTCCATGTTGGCACTCCCGTTCCTCAGGCTCTTATACCCCCCCACGTAGTAATCCCAGCCCGTGTAGAACTGGACGGGGGTGGCCAGGGCCCAGAAAAACCAGTTGACCCATGGGGCATGGCTCCACTGGCCGATCAGGCTGAAGTCCCGTGCCATGCTCAAGAGGAAAAGGGGAAGGGCGAACAAGACCCCGATGAAGAACTTTCCGGTCTGATCCCTGATCTCGCTGTCCCTGGCCTTCCGCTCGGCATCCTCGTCGTCCAGTCCGTCTTCCGGAGCCACGGCCCCGTAACCGGCCTTTTCAATGGCCCTGACGATCTCGTCCGGGCCTGTAATCCCGGAAATATACTCCACTGAGGCCCGCTCCGTGGCGAAGTTCACCCCGGCGCTCACCACCCCCGGGACCTTCCTGTTCAGGGCACGTTCAACGTTGGCCGCGCAGTTGGCACAGGTCATGCCGGTAACGGGCATCTCCACCCTGTTGGTGGTCACCCCGTACCCAGACCTCTTGATCTTTTCCACCACGTCCTGGAGGTTGATCTTCTGGGGATCAAACTCCACGGACGCGTTCTCAGCCGCAAAGTTGACGGTGGCCCCCACCACCCCATCTAACTTCTTGACGCCCCGCTCTATGTTGGCCGCGCAGTTGGCGCATGTCATGCCGGTAACGGGCAAGGTGTACTTATGCTCTGTCATGGATTTTCAGGCCGCCGGATAGTTGATTTCCTGCAAGGTGGCCTTTATCTTCTCCAGGGTAGCAGGGGCCTCCCACTCCACATCAACGGTCTTGGTCTCGTGGCTCCCTTCCACCCCGGTAACCCCTGGAAGGTCGCCCAGTTCGTTCTTGATGGTCATCACGCAGTGCCCGCATGATATGTTGGGGATTGAAAAGCGCACTTTTTCCACTGTTATTCTCCTTTGGCGGGCCAGTATTATGCGGTTTGCCTGTCTTTCAAGTTATAGACTTCCAGATAAAGATTTTGGACTGCGTTATCGGTCGGAATCGTCGACGACGTACTATGGGTACGACTTACTCCGATTCCTCCCTCTGGCCTTGCCAAAATCTTTATCTGAAACTCTATAGCACAGATTCAGATATTGTCAAATAGCCCATGCGCAGGCCTGATCATGAACAGTGCGCACCATGCCTCCCCCCTTTTCCACAACACGCAGGCGTGGACAAGGGGTCACCCCCCTCGCGGCCAGTCCTCTGCAGTTGCCCCCCTCTTTTCTCCACCATCATCTTTTACCCACTTGAAAATGCCTGCAGACACATTATCTTCAGTAGAAAAAGAAAGGAGGGATGGTTCCATGAAGTGCGATAAATGCGGCGCAGATTTGAACACGGGCGATTCCTACGAGCATGCCGGCCAGACCCTTTGCGAGGACTGCTACCTGGACGTGAGGGCGGCACCTAAGACGTGTGACCCCTGGGCCGTATATACTGCCAAGAAGGAAGCGGGACGCAACCCCTCACTGACCCCGGTTCAGGAACGGATCATGGCCCTTATCCGCGAAAACGGCCCCCTGACACAGGAGGAGATATGCGAGGCCCTGAAAATATCAGCCACCGATTTCAGGATAAACTTTGCGACCCTGCGCCACATGGAACTGGCCCGGGCGTTCAGGGACGGAGATGTCATCCGCTATACCACCTTTGGAGAGTGAAACATCCAGGCCATCGCGACGGGGCCTCCCGTGCCTGAACAGACTCGGCCGGGGCTCCGTGGGCCGCTTACCCCGTCCTTGAAAAAACCGATCCCTGCGGGCCATGCCTTTTCTAAAAGGTGATCACCTTGTCCGCCTCCATGGCCAGTTCATAAAGGTCATCCATCCAGCCTATGGGGCAGGTGCCTGATCCCACCAGACCGTGGGACTTCATGCAGACCCCTCAGACGTAAAAATCCCCTTCGAACTTGTTCATCTGCCCCATCACATCAAATTCGGACTTATCGCACTTTTCAAAACATACCCCTTTTCCAAGCATGAAAACGCTGATCTCGTCTCCCTTTTCCACCCCCACGTTTGCCAGCCTCATGGCGTTGTAAACGGTTTCAGCGTCGTCAGTGGCAATAATAAAAAGTACGTTCATGTCATTCCTCCTTGTACTTCATCCTGCCCTACCCATGTAACGGCATGTCCGTGGCCCGAAAGGCGGCCTCCCCCATCACCTCGGAAAGGGTGGGATGGGCGTGTATGGTTTTGGCAAGGTCCCTTACGCTGCACCCAGTCTGGACGGCCAGGGTCGCCTCTGCGATAAGATCGGCTGCGTGCGGTCCGATCATGTGAACACCTAAGATCCCGCCCGACCCGGCATCCGAGACGATCTTGGCCTGCCCTGCTATTTCTCCGATTACCTGAGCCTTTCCAAGGGTACGGAAGAGCACCGTATCGGACCTGACATTGAATCCTTTTTCCCTGGCCTGGACCTCGGTCAGTCCCACGTCGGCCACTTCCGGCATGGTAAAGATAGCTCCCGGAACCGCACCGTAGTTCATCCTGCTGTTCCCGCCGGTGGCGTTTATGGCCGCCACAGACCCTTCTGCCGAGGCCACGTGGGCAAGCATGATCTTATCCGGTCCCAATACATCTCCAATGGCATACACATGGGGGATATTTGTCTCCATCCGTTCATCTGCCATTATCCATCCCCTCTGGTCGGTCCTGATCCCCAAGGTCTCAAGGCCGATCCCGCCAGTGGTGGCCATGCGACCTATACAGACAAGGACCTTGTCCACCTCCACTGCCGCGGGTCTCACATCCCTGCCCCTGGATTTCAATGCCGAAGGAGAAGCTCCAACAGCTACCCGGAGTCTTCTCCCGTTTTCATCGATCCCCTCCACGGTACGATTAAGCATAATCTTTATCCTGCGTTTTTTCAGTTCACTCTGGAGGACCTTGGATGAGTCATCATTAACGAAAGCAAGGGCGAAGAGACTGTCATGGGCCTTCATCACCGTTACCCGTGAACCGAGAGATGACAAGATAAACGCAAACTCGCACCCGATGACCCCACCGCCCACTATCAGGATGGATCCAGGAATTTCCGTGAGATTGAGTGCATGGGTGCTGGATATGACCCTTTCTCCGTCAAAGGGAAGTCCTGATATGGGCAGCGGTTCCGAACCCAGGGCCAGGACAAGGCTGTCCCAGGGTAGATCCACCTGATCAGCCCCTCCACCCTTAACCTGGACGCGGTCCGGCCCAGCAATACGGCCGGTTCCCCTGACATACCTGATCTTATGGTGGCTGAGAAGCCTGAGTATCCCTTTGACCTGGTCCTGCACCACCTTCTGCTTTCTATCCATCAACCGCCCCATATCTGGAACAACGGGCCCCTTCACCGTCAGCCCGAACTCCGAAGCCCTTTGAAATCGTTCGAGCATCTCAGCGGTAGTCTTCATGACCTTTGACGGGATACATCCCCGGTTAAGGCAGGTGCCCCCCACCTGGTCCTGCTCGATGACGGTTACCTCGGCCCCCCGCTGGGCGGCCCGTATGGCCGCCACATACCCCCCTGGTCCGGCGCCCAGTATCACAATCTTGACTGACACAGGTTTTTTCTCCCGCATAGGTGTTATCTGATTGATCCCGGATGCTCGATGCTTGATGAAAAAAAGAGTGATTCCTTATAGATATCCAGCATCCAGTCCCCGATAATCTGATCAAAATTCAATCCATTACGCGCGCTGTAGAAATGTTCAGGCAGTATTACCACCTTTACAGTGGCCTTTCGGTTTTTCTGATCAATGTCAGACAGGACAATCGAATATGTGAAATCGCCAAGCGTGGTGTTGTCTACCAGCGGCATGTCATAGTAGTTGACATTAAATCCCTCGCGGTCATTCTTGTCAGCGCTGACGCGTATGCCGCCCTCGTTTATTTCAAGCAAGGTCGTTGTAATCGGTAAGAAGCACTTCTCGGGTACGTCCACCGATTGCCGAAAAGGCCGACACCACCCATCCGGGGTGGAAATTATACACAATCATCAGATTCTAACCTCCAATAGCTCCCAACGTCAGGAGTTAGGAGTAAGTCAAGGCTCGCGCGAGAGAAAGTTCATCCCGCTGACTTACTTGTTGTAAGCAGGTGTTAGACCATTTATCATTGGGTAGTGCTTAGTATTGAGAGTCTTCAACTCTGCATTCTCGGCTTTAGATGTAGCGGCCATTATTGCATCCCCAAGCCTAACACCATGGGATTTTCCATAATCCCGTTTGTACAGCCCTCCAGCCTTTGCGATTTCAGCAGTTACAGGCACAACACGAAAAAGCGAAACAAAGTTCTCCAATGAAGTTTGTTCCGCCCCTTCTTTAACTCCGGCATACAACTCTGCAACACCGATGGAAGAAAGGAGAATGCGCGATGAGTACTTGTTAACAAAACTCACTGCTTTGTTGTAACCTCGGAAAAAATCAATTAAAATATCTGTGTCAAGAAGAAATGATCTCTCCATGGTTAAATCCTGTCCCATTCAGTACGAATTTCCTCGAAATCAGGAAGATCAGTGCGATCCTTCCACATCCCGGCAGCCTCGCGTAATACTAACTCACGCCGGCTGCTTCCAGATTCATCAATGAAATGATCAACAGCCTCTCGTATGAGTTCGCTTTGCTTTTTCCCAAGAATCTTTGAAATGGTTGTTAATTCGGCACGCTGCCGCTCTGTCAGGTATATCTGTGTTCGTATCATTTGGTGTCTCCAATGGTGTATACATCAACATTATACACCATTTTCATTCATTGTCAAGGTCAACGTTTGGATAGATACCAAGACCTCATGAATTGCGCCAAGCCTTTTCGAGTTCCGAGGCAATTTGAGATAGGAGTTCTGGAGGTATGCGACTTTCAGGAAAGACCTCCCGAGCGGCATCTAAGGGATTCATCCTATCGCCGTACATTTCCAATGCCAGTCTTGTGCATTTAGTTATCCACTCTCCCACTAAATGAGATCGAAGTCTTTTTCCATAGTCACGAAATGAAAAATTATTATTCTCAAACGCATCGATAACTGCCCAGGCCGCCACCTCACCATATGATAAAGACAGGTGTATCCCCCCTCCGAATGCCGGTTCAATACCGGCAGCATCTCCGACTAAAAGCATATTTGGCTGTGATACGATATCCCTCTTTGAAAACCAACGAATTGGTTTGCTTGACCACAATTTAGGTTTCATATGTATATTCCGGGACTGCAATTCAAGGCTGAATATTTTTTTCATATCTGCCTTTGGCCTGCCACGGTGAATCCGGAAATCAACAATACCATGCGCTATTGAAGGAGTGCCACCTATAAGGCAAGGAAAATGCCATAGGTAACCCTGTAATCCCTCTTTGAAAGGCGAAAAATCGATTGATATCATTTTTTCATGGAATTCGGTGTCAAATTGAGCATCAGCCTTAGCGTAGATCTGAATCGTTTGCGCAAGGTGTGGTCTTCGAGAAGGCATCATCTTTCTGCTTACCACACTGAGCGCTCCGTCAGCACCGAGGAGGGCTTTCGCACTATATTCAGTCCGATTGGTCTTTACGATCAGCTTGTTTTTTTCACGGAGTGCATCCAGGAACGTTTCGTCTTGATGTAATTCAAGACCGCGACTCAGGGCATTCTTTACTAATGCATGATCAAAATCGAACCGATGTACTACCCTAAAGAAATTTGGTTGGTGAAAGCGATATCCTTCATTTCCAAATTTAAGATCTACGTCTGAAACGAATACAGATGGAATATCGATATCGACTGCCAAGCCTCTCAATACATCAGCACTCCATCCTCCTACCCCGCCAGCGCACAATTTGTCACGGGGAAAAACGGCCTTATCAATTACAAGAGTGTGATTGGCTAATTCAGGGGCGTGTTTCTGTAGATGCAGCCAGGTGGAAATCCCTGCAGGGCCCGCCCCAACAATTATGACTTTAGGGTCCATCTATGTCCTCGACAAGAACTTCTCCGAAACCAAGGATGTCAAAAAACCTAACCGTACCCAGTGGAATTATGATCTTGATTTGGGTAAACCCTCTTGAACAAGAGATATTCAGCGCATTGAGCTCCCACACAGGTCTTTATGCCGATATCTCTGCATACCCTGATCAGGGTATTTAGTCTGATGAGAGCCTTTGTGTTTGGTTCTTCTTTTGTAATGGAAAAATCTGAGCCGGGGGTTATCATTAGAGGGTAGAGATTGATTATTTCAACAAAATCCTTATGATCTGAGATGAACTGAACGGTCTTTTCAAAGTCATCTTCAGTTTCACCGGGGGTCCCTACAAATAACGAGGGGGCCGGCATTATACCGTGATCATAGAGTTCCCTGATAAAATGAGACATCTGTCTTGTATCGATCCCTTTGTTTATTTCACTGAGGACCCGATCACTTCCAGACTCTAAGCCGAAGTATATGAATTTACACCCTGATTTCTGCAAAGCCTGAATCTCTTTGGCGGATAAATCCGCCCTGGCCATTCCAACCCATGGTTTTTTGAACTTCTCGAAATGAGAGCAGAATTCAAGTAAATTATTGCCATTTATTGAATTGTCCCTGCACACCAGCATCTTGGGGTTATACCGATCAATCAGCTCTTCCATTTCCTGAATAATAGCCTTGCCTGACCTCTCCAGGTACCCGGAATTCCACCCCCTGGCCAGCGAACAGAATCTGCATTTTCCCCAGGTGCACCCGTGCTTCATTCTGAAAGGAAGAAGGTCAAAGAGATATTTTTCCCGATTCTCATATACGGGCGCTGGCAGGGTATCGTATTTGACAGGTTCGTTACCGGGATTAACGTTGAAGAGATCATTCAGATGGCCAATCCGGATACCATGCTTAACCAATCTCCCTTCCTCTGTCCATGATCCCAGAGAATTGGCGAAAAAAACTATCTCGGTACGATGTGATTCTCTTTTTATTAGATTGGAGAGCTTCAAAATATCTTCTGTGGGTATAGTCGTAAACCAGGATGGAGTAGTGATAAAAACCGTTTGATAGTCTTTCCAGGATATCTGTTTCAACTCCTTCTCTGCGGTGTCTGTTAATTGATCACAATGCGGATAAAGATCAGAATTATCGACTACGACCGGCTTTTTATCAAAGGCAGAGAGCACCTCTTTTAGCCCTTCTCGGCTCTTGAAATATATATGCGCATTTAAATCTATAATCTCCAATTCATATCTTTTTCTTAAGATTGCAGCACCATACCCGAGATAAGAACTTGGGTGTAATGGTAAATGACTCAGAAATGGTGTTATTAATGCAACTTTCATAGTGGACCCTAAACCTTCAGATTTATGATTCTGAAGCCCTTTTTGTATAGCATGAGGCTCCGCTCTTTGGAAGAAAAATTGCCATTAATAGGGCAAGATAACACCTGATGTCTGTGTCCGAACGACTTTTCACTTGACAAGAGAAGGTTATCAGTAAAAATTGAGTATTATTCATCTTCAGAGCGCACTAATTAGAATACCCATATAACCTCAACCCTCTGGAATGGAAAATGACAAAACCGACCAGAAAATGCGGATGAAAAGCCTCTGAGGGATTTTCCCCACATCCCTGGAGGCGTTTCAGTTTGGGAGGGTGATTCCCTGGTCAAATAAAATTCAAAGGGCAAATTCTCCGCACCAGAGCACAAAGTACAGTGGAGACAAGATATATAGAGACTAAAGCAGAGAGGCAGACATTTTTACTTTAACTTCATAGAAAGGACGATTCCGTTTCAGCATGCCAAGAATAATACCAGTCTATGGGTCTGACAACGAAGATCTCAGTGATGAGCCAGAGGTCAGAATCGAATATAAAAATAAAGGTGAGAAAATAATTTTAACTTATATCTTCCCAGGATATTCAGTTTCAAGTGTTAAGCGAAAAATAAAAAATAAGTGGAAGCCTTTTAGAGAAGTCCGGATGTCGGGAACAGGCTTTTATTCAGTGGACGCGAATCCGCTTCTACCTTCTCTTGGCCGATTTGTTCAAATTCCACCCAATTATTGTGTTGCTACGGTTCGCCATAGAAGATTCAGCCCTATACCGGACAGGAAATGCACGATAACATGGGCCGAGGAGATAGTGTGGGACGAAGATGCAGTTAGATTTGTTACGAAAGTTTATGAGGCTGATAACTTTTTTCCCGAAAAAGTCGTAGAATACAGCGGTCCCTACTATATGGATGGTTACAAGGCTCTCCTGGTTCACGTGAGACCATTGCAGTACAACCCGGCGAAGAAACTCCTGAGGATATATGGCAAAATCAGAGTGTATATTGGGCTGGCAGAAATTGAAAATTCAGAGATTGAAGAAGAGGATGAATTATACAAATGGACCTTGACGGACCCAATTAATAATCTTGGAGGTTTCGGCAATCTTATCCTTAATCCGGGCAGCGAGGCTTTCCAAGATATAGCTCATAGTCGACAGCTTATGGCAGAAACCTCTGGCTCGCATGGGAAAACAGAGTTCCTAATAATTTACGGCGAAGATCTCAAGAGACCGGCAGAAAAGCTAAAAACGTGGAAGGAGAAACGCGGCATCAGAACAAAAACTGTCTCAATAAAAACGGTGGGGAACTGGCCTGAAAAGATAAAAGGGTACATCCAATATGAAAGATTAACACGTTCACCACACCTGCGTTATGTCCTACTCTTTGGAGATGTGGATAAAATCACTGTATCACAGCAAGAAGGAAGACATGCAGAAATAACAGACTACTATTTCTACACTCATAAAGATGCAGAAAATTCAGAATGCCTTTTGCCATGGGTTTCCGGAGGTCGAATCCCTGTAGGGAAAGAAGCAGACGGCATGTCCGTTGTGGACCAGATTATTCGCTACGAAAAGGACCCGCCATTTGATCCCGAATATTATAAAAGGGTGACGGTTGCAGGCTCCTTTGAGGCCAGTGAAGACCAAGAAGGAGGGTACCTGGACAAGAGGGCCAAGGATAACGCCATGAAAACCCTGGAAGAAATTAGAAAGCATTTGCTGTCTCAGGGTTTTGAGGTAAATCGAGTATATTTTTCGAATACGGATAAACGCAAACCGTATATTTACCGTGACGGCACGCCTGTGCCCCAGGAATTAAAAGAGCATATAATAACAGATCAAGATACTGCAGCTAAATTGCTCATTAGCTATCTCAATGAAGGGCAGCTAATAGCCTGCCACAGGGGTCACGGATGGTGGGATGGATGGCTTGAACCAAGGTTCACAACGAAAGACCTTAAATCCATTTCGAGTGATCGCCCGCATGTGCTTTTCAGCATTAATTGTTTGACCGGGAGTTTCCATGAGCCATCAAAGGATGTTTTTTCTCGGAAAATGCTTGCATTGAATGGGGGTCCCCCCACCCTCATAGCAGCCAATTTTATTACCTCTACATGGCACAACGACAGTGTGGCAAAAGCACTCTTTGATGCCCTTTGGCCGGGGATTATTCCTGGGTTTCCTAAAACAAATAAAAGTTGCCCGGTTAAGAACCGCAGAGTTGGTGATCTCCTCAATTACGCCAAGGCCTATCTTCTGGTCCAACATGGGGCCAATACCGAGACAAAAGAACAATTGGAGTTATATCATATTATCGGAGATCCGACCTTAGAGATCTGGGAAGATAAACCTTCTTCGCTGAGGCTGCATGCCAGCATAATGGGGGATACTCTTTACATAACAATGAACATATGCCCAACGGCCGCGGTCCTTACTATCTGGCATCGCGACAATCTTCTCAAGAGGATAAAGCCTTTGAGCCCAAGGGAAGCCGTAGCCCTAAACGATCTTGGCCGAAGGCCACCCTCTTCAATCTGCCTGTCAGCACCAGGTTTCCGTTTCACCGAAGCAAGGGTCAGGCATTGATAAAAACGCGCCTTTTACGTTTTCCTGCAGACTGATGAAATAAAAGGGCTGTATTTGAAGGACTGCGTATCAATCGGGTGCAAAAAAAGTACTAATAGTCCCTGTTATGAACCTCAAAAAAATAGTCAGTAGCCACGTGGAGGTTCCTGATTTTTCGAAGCTCCTGAGTGGTTATTTGGTAGTCATGACCATCAAGATACTCTACAATCTCACTATTATCGTACTTTTTCTTAGAGACAATTTTATAAAACCCTCTTATTAATTTCTTCTTGTCAGCCGATACTGGTTGTCCTGCATCGTACGATGCATCCAAAATAAACTTCTTAAAACTCTTCTTAGATGCCTTAGCAGCCATGATTCCCTCCCTTTTTGCTGTTAGTTTGTGAATCGTGAATCAAGTTGTCAATTAGTTTAGCTTAGTACTACATTCTAAAAGAAAAATCAATCACAAAAGTTTAAAAAATAAGGACTTAGACTATTATTGTTTTTAGACCAAAAAGAAACGCTTGAAAAGCCTTATCCATAATTCATGAAACGACTTAAAGACTATTTGAGAGGCTTGATGCCGCCCTATCCAACACCCTTTTACAGAAGGGGATCTCACGGCGCCTGTCTCTGAACCATTCCGAAGGGCGAATCATTCCGAGTTCCTTACACAGCCTGAAATACCCACATGAGGGACATGTTGTTTCATCCGGCTCAACCGCTATTCGGTAATCATTGGAAGCAAGCACCCTTTCAATCATCCCTGATTCATATTTGCCAAAGCTATAAAATGTGGAATGGGCAAGGGCAATATTTCGGTTTGCCATGACAATGAGATGCCCGTTACGGTGTAGGGGCCGTACCCGTGGTATCAAGGGCATCCCAAAGAGTTTTGAAACAACAACGGCCAATGGATTATTTAGAATTTCGGTTTTATGACCATAGAGGTTTAGGAGCGATACCATCTGAACGAGTTTCAGGAAATCCTCAGGGTCAAGAAGTTCATCGGATAAATCAAAGATATCGTCCTTCACCCTGACAAGCTGGATGAGGGAAAAAAGTCTTATGTCTGGAAATCTTTCATACAAACCATCTATGAAATGGGGCAGGAGCGGGAGCAGGCTTTTGGAGACAACTGCAAAAATACAAAGATCAATGCCGGCATCAAGCGCCCTTTCAATGCCCTGTTCAGTTTGCCTGCAGGAACCTTGTCCCCGTATCCTATCATGCAACGATTCAGGCCCCTCTAAACTAACCGAAATCGAAAAACCGTCATAGCCTGATAATCGACTAATGAGGCCGTCTGTCAGCAGGGTTCCGTTGGTATTGATAAAGACTTTTTCATATCCCAGTGAAAATGCATAGTCCAAGGACTCATCTAACCCTGCCCAGAGCAGAGGCTCCCCCCCTGTAATATGAAGACGACGGTAGCCTAAACGATATCCCTCGGAAATGATCTTTCTAACAAGGTCAGTGGACAAGTCTGAGTACTCAGAAATAGCTGCGCGAACAAAGCAGTGCGAGCAGGTGCTGTTGCACCGGTTTGTGACCTCAATGCTGAGACTCTCCTCATATTTGTCCTTGTCATTTTCTTCTTTAATATTTTGACTCATGGAGGTTTTCTTTAGCCACTGAAAGGGTTCAAAAGAGAGCGTAATTCTCCTGCCAGTCCAGTCATATTATGATTTTCAGAGATAGATGCCGCCGACTCGAGTTCCTTAGAAATTCGTTGTCGTATCCTGTTGCTGACACTGTTCGTATGTATATAATCCAAAATAATATCATAAAAAGAATTATCATTATTTGATTCTATCATTTCATTCTTATCCCAAAGTTTCCTTATGCCTTCAGGGAGGCAAACGTAGACGGCTGAATGGGCGCCTTTTTTCATATCTGCTTCGATATCCATGATATCGTCGAGAAGTCTCCAAGCGATGCCGAAAGAGCCATAGAGTCTTTGAACCGCCTCGCTGACCTCCCCGGGCAAAGCCCTTACTTTTGTCAGCAGCACCGGGACGATCATCCATGTTGCCATCTGTCTCAGAAAGCGTTGGCAGTAGCCATCCAGTGTCCTGGCAGGTTCTGAGTCCATAATGCTCGTGTAGTAGTCATTCATAAACCGGTTGATGATGTTTTCCCCCTCTTCAAGCCCACAGGCCAAGTCTTTCAGTGCCATAATCATTCGCATCCACGACTGGCTTCTCAGAAGAAGGGTCAGGTGATCGGCGGGGATCTCCCTGTCGTTAATATGATCATCCAAGGAGTGCAGTTTCATGGCCATGGCATGGGCGGTCATGGCATTTCGGGTGTCCTGCGGTGATAAACTTGCACTACCCGGGGAATCCTGAGCGAGCCAGTATATGATGGACCAGCTCGGCACATAGAAATTTTTATAAAAATTGAGCTCCTGGCCGATTGACAGACCTGAGTATTTCATAAAAAAAAGTAATGCATCGGTTTGCACTGATTCAGGCAGAGAATCGCAGAGTGACATAATCTCTCGGTTGAACCCTTTGTAGAATTCTATTTCCCCTTCTGAAAGGACTACAGAACCAAAGTCAACTTCAGAACAGGATGAGAGGAATTCTTCGTGCTTATCTTCCATGTGCCGTCAACTCCTGGCCACTCGATCCAGTTTATCCAAATCCCATTGAAGATCCATTTCCTCAAACAATGCTCTCGCCTTCTCAAGATACTCCTCCGCTCTGATGTCACTGAGCTTTTTGTATTTGCTACCGGGTTCAAGCAGACGTTTCCCTATCTCAAAATAAATCCTTGAAAGTTCAATACGTGCCCCAAGGCGTTCTCCCTCATCAATAGCTCTCTGCCACCACTTGAGTGCCATTTTCTGCCTGTTGATCAACCAGTAATAGAGACCTCTCAGTCTATATGAATCGGTACGATATTGAGCCACCTTCCGTGTTACTTTTAACAACTTCCTGCCCGATTTTTCAGCTTTTTTTTGGTATTGAGAAGTGCCATTCTTGCCACCCTTTTCTATGGCTTCTCTCAATTGATAGAGATCACATTCACACTGTCCCCGGCAAAAATCGGTTAACTGCCATGGGACTGTTTCGGTCTCGCGCCTGACTTTATCAGCAAGGTCTAAAGACTTTTTTGCGTTGTCAACATCTCCCCTCAGGAGGTGTATATAGGCTTTACGCGAATACATTTCGATCAGCATGCTACGCAGGCCTGTCTTTTCTCCGAATTCGATCCCCCTTTCTGTTTCACTCAATGCTTCATGGAACTTACGGCACTCAATTAGCAGGCTGGTGTTCACGAGGTATTTGAGCACCATAGTAAGATCATTTTCGTATATATCAAAAAGGTCATTTAATTTAGCTACCATCCGTCTGGGAACGTCTAAATATCCTTGAAAGAGTTTTGGGCAGGCGTGCCAGAAAAGGTGTTGTGATGCCCAATACAGTTCACCAATGCTTAAATTCTTGCTCACCAGGTCATGATCATACTCTCTTATCTCATCCCAATTACCCTCGAAATAGTGGTGGAGTGTTTCCGAAAAATCATAAATTATAAATGACTTAACATTATTCCTATCAACTTGCTCCTTGGCAGACTCAAGTATTTTTCTGCTTAAGTTAAAGGACATACCTGTGAAGGAAAAAAGATTGCTGGCGCTTACAAATAACCCAAACCCTAAGTCAAATCTTGTCAAATCAAACTTGGTGATCCCTTTAAAATACGGGAACGATTCGAGAAAAAACCGCTTAGGATCTACTATTGGCAGGGCCTTGAGTTTCTTGAAGAAGAGATCAACAGCTTCCTGATCTCTTTGTGTGGGGACCTTTCTAAACTTCAGGAAGGGAAGGTATAAGCTTACAAGAACATGAAAAAATCCCGATAGAAATTGACATACTGCTGATACCTGATGTGTTGGCACTTTTTTCCAGTAGTAACTGAGTGCCCTATCAAAGTACTCTATGGCCTCGGCATATTGCCCGCGGTTATACAGCGCCAAAGCAATATTCTTCTCCAGCATGGCAACCTTTGCGGGAACGGCTGAAGCACCATATTTCTTTAGATAGAGGTTCAGTGCCTCCTGATAGTAGTGTAGCGCTTCATTTGACGCTGAAGATCTTAGTGCCTCCTCTCCGGCCTTGATAAGGTACTCCTCTGTCTTGTCAAGGTCCTCAGCCCTGCTGTAATGGTAGCCTAACATGCCATAAAACTCATGGAGTCTGTCTCCAAAGACTTTTTCGATGGAACGTGCAACCCTCAAGTGGAGTTCCCTCCTCTTAAGGGGCAGAATAGATTCATATGCGACCTCCTGGGCAAGGGTATGCTTGAAGAGATACTCCAGCTCTCCCATCCGCTCCCGTTCACGGATAAGTTGTATCTCCTTCAGATAGGTCAATCTATCCTCCATGTCATCTACTGAATCCGCCACTTCCTGAAGAAGCTTGTAGAAGAAGCTTCTTCCAATGACCGAAGCCACCTTAACCAGACTGCGCGTCCCCTCATCGAGCCGATCTATTCTGGCCATGAGCACAGCGTCGATGGTGGTAGGGATAGCTGCCCTGCTCACCTTCTCCGTTACCTTAAATCTCCCGTCCCTTACAACTACCGCTCCCTCATCGATTAAGGACCGCACGACCTCTTCTATAAAAAATGGGTTGCCCCCTGCTCTCTCTACTATTCTCCTTATGAGGGCGTGATGAATCCGGTCCGTGTTCAACATTTTAGTTATAAGAACTTCACTCATTCGGCTGTCCAGTGGCTCCAGGGCTATTTCAGCATAGTACGCGTTGAATCTCCCCCTCACTGTTTCAACTATCCGGTCTCCCGTCTCCTCGTAGCCAGGCCGAAACACATTGACAAACAGGATCTTATGCATCTCTGCCTGGCGCAAAAGCGACTTCATTAGCTCAATGGAACTCTTGTCAGCCCAGTGAAGATCCTCAAGGATGACTACCAGAGGTGTGAACTTGGTGACCTTTGTCAGGAGCTCCCGAAAGCTCTTCAATATGAGGTTATCCAGGGCCTCGCCCTCCAGGCCCTGAATCCTTTCCGCGTATCTTCCGGACAGTTTCATCCCCATCAAGGTCGCCAGAAAGGGAAGAACCTCGTAAAGATCTTCCGGACAGACGCTTCGAACGGCTATCTCTAACTTGCCTAATGCTGTTGCCTCTCCGTCGTCCTCCCTTATCCCCGCCCACTGTTTTAAGATATCGATGACAGGGTGAAAGCTCAGGTTTCTCCCCATTGAGATTGCTCTGCCTTCGAGAATGGTTACCCGCTTCATCACCTCCCGTTTCTTCAACTCAGCTACGAGCCTCGATTTACCTATCCCCGCCTCTCCAATAATGTTGACAATGGATCCCTCCCCGTTGATGGCCTTCATGACCTGAAGCTGAAGCCTGTCAATGGCGCTGTCTCTGCCCACCATCTCAGTGTAGATCCTTCGCCCTGAACCGGGACGTATTGGGGCTCTTTCCTTGTTGGCGGAAAGGAGCTGGTAAACAGGGATCGCTTCCTTTTTCCCCTTAACCCATCTTTTTCCTATGGACTTAAATTCAAAGAGGTCTTTTGTCTGTCGGCGCGTCTCCTCTGTCACGTAAGTGGTACCAGGTAGTGCCAGGCCTTCCATTCGGGAAGCCAGGTTGACGGTCTCACCAACTGCCGTAAACTGAACCCTGAGGTCATTTCCCAGTGTCCCCACAACCACAGGCCCTGTGTTAACCCCTATGCGCATCTTGATCGGCACATTCCTGTTATGCTGCTCATTGAACCGAGCTATGGCGCTATGGATGGAAAGAGCAGAGCGAAGTGCCCTTTGGGAGGCGTTTTCAATGGCTATGGGGGCCCCGAAAAGGGCCATAATCCCGTCACCGGTCAGCTCGTTTACCGTACCCTCACAATCGTTTACCTTGTGCATAAGGAGTTCATACAAACTATCCATTAATGCGTAGCTCTCTTCAGGCCCAAGTTCTTCAACTAGAGCTGTAAACCCCACCATATCGCAGAACATGACCGTAATCAGTCTGCGTTCACCCTCAATCTTGGCCTTTTGAGCAAGGACCTTTTCGGTGAGGCCTTCCGGCAGATATCGTTCAATTTTTGCTAAGTTTTGACTGAAGGAAACAGGGTGGGCGGTTGTCTCAGACAAAGGAGACAATTTGAGGCCGCATTCATTGCAGAAGTTGGCCTCTTCAGGGTTTGGAGACCGGCACTTCGGGCATTTCATATTCTTCCACCACGGCTCAAGGTTGAGCACAATCTGAAAAGACGAATACCCAGATAGTCACTGTTATTGAGATCATAAAACCCAGGCAAAACTCTAAATCAGGTCAGATGTGCAAACTGGAGGGTTAACAGGGTAAGACGATTCTGCCTGTGTTCTATTGAACAAATGCTATCTTGGAAGTTGCAACTGAACTTGTCAAGATCTTTTTTTTTGGACAGGGGGACACAGCTTGATTTGTGAATTGCGCGGTTCATAGGCTTCCTGGAACTTTTGATCTGTTTTCATCCTTGGCTCTTCGTAGGTTTGTGTGGGCGCCTCCTATATATTGTGATCATGGATTTGTGATCTGGAATGGTCCAGGTTCTTTGTAGGATGGAGATCAAGGCCCCACAATTAAAGGAAATACCGGTCTTATAGTGATCTCGATTAAGGTACCTGCGGGCAAGGTCCCGGACCACAACATGTAGGGGTCGCCCACACAAATGTGCGATGCGGCTCTTTTATATCTAATTCAGCGAAATATGATGAGTCAAAAATTCTGTTTTCAAGCTCGAAAGGCCGACCGACAATTCTTTCTGAATCGTATTGAAGGTCTATCACTCTGTCTATTGCCGTATACCGATCAAAGCCACGAGGATACTCACAATTTTCGGGATCATCGGCAGCTTCCAACATCCTAATAATAATTTCTTTTTTCATATGAATACTCTAATCGACATTATTGGAGCCCAACGTAAAACTGAGGGGCCGGGCAACGATGAGCAAACGTCTTGGTAAAAGAGAAGAAATACTGATAAAGCTTTGCATTTGAAAAACCGCACTGTATTGCCCGGTCCCTCTCCAGCGTATTGTTCGCATTCACTTTATTCGTATACCAGTGGCAAATCTACAAGACCTAATATCAAGGAGTGAAACTCAATATTGAACCATTCCTTGAAAGTAGAGAGATTTCTTCTTTTTGGCCAATGGGTCAAGTCAGTCCACCTTAAGCCTCTGCCCTGCGACCCCGCTGCCGGGGCGGCCTGGTCATTTATCCCGGCGAAATGCTCAGGCAAATCGCCGAGCCCTCCATATGGGCTGTGCCCAGCCGTCGCCTTTTCGCCTGACCACGCAGTTTCTGGTCCCACCGATTTGCAGTGGGCACCGCGCCACCCCAAAGCGGCGCGAAGAAGTCAGGGGATCAGGCGAAGGTGCATCCCGCAGGCCAGTCCGCATCTGTGGGTTGCGTTTAGTTAATGGATACTTTTACTCTTGACATCGGGAGGCCTATAAGTGTTGGGGCTCCAAATATCTGCTTGACAACAGCATTCTTATATGTACAATAATTTGTCCAGGAGGCGCTTTATGGAAGCTATAACCTATACAGCCGCCAGGCAAAACCTTGCAAAAACAATGGAAAGAGTATGTAAAGACCACGCGCCGGTAATCGTAACACGTAAAACCTCTAACTCGGTGGTCATTATGTCACTTGAGGACTATGAAGCCCTGGAAGAAACGGCTTATCTATTACGGTCACCAAAAAACACCAGGCGTTTGATTGAATCTATCGTCCAGCTTGAAAACGACAAAGGGACCGAAAAGGAACTTTTAGAGTGAAACTCATCTTTTCTGACCACGCTTGGGACGATTATCTCTTTTGGCAGAAAACCGATAAAAAGGTTCTTCGTCGTATCAATACCCTCATAAAAGAAACGAAACGAAATCCATTTGAGGGTATTGGAAAACCTGAACCACTTAAACA
>DREN01000179.1 GCA_011051075.1 Deltaproteobacteria bacterium
CTCATGTACCATCCGAAGGGGCCAGATCCCGCCGGGGGCCAGTGGAAGATTAAGGAGGCTTCCCATGTGCTGGAAAAAGGCCCTCTGCCTGAGCCTTAGACGGAGCGCCGCCCCATTGGCCAGCAGGTTCCACTGCTCCTTTCCGGCCAGTCTTTCCAGTTCAGGGTAGTTCTGATAGAGCAGGAGGTTCCTGGGATGGGAAAGGCCGTTCAGGTAACCTGTAACAGCCCCATGGGCCAGCAGGCATGCGGAATTGAGGCTACTGTCCGGGAGCCCCCCCCCCGTATCTTCCTCAAGACAGAAGATTTCAGCCTTTTTCCTCAACAGGGCCAGATCAGCGGTCTTTCTCCAGGCTATGATCCGGTATGAGTCAAGAAAATAGGAGGGGATAATCCGTGGAAAGGCAGTGATGCCCACGCCTGTCAGGCTTCCCTTCACGGCCCCTAACAGGCCTCTGACCTGGTCTAACTCCCGTAAGAACATCCACTCTTACCCAGGCAGGCTCGTTCTTGCACCTGCGACCGGCCACAGGCCACGGGGAAGAGGCGAACCTGAAGGGCCGGCCCCTTTCACGCTCCTTCCACAAGAAAGCACGCCACACGGTGTTCGCCGGAGACCCTGCCTAATAAGGGCCTGCTACCGGCGCATCTGTCTTCCAGTGCCACGGCGCACCTTGGGAAAAAAACACACCCGTTTTCACCCGCCACATCACGGTCCTTGATCAGGAGAGTGCCGTAACGACTCACATCCCTGTGATGTCCGAACTTGGGCACGGCATCCAGGAGGGCCTGGGTGTACGGATGTTTCGGGTTCCTGATAACCTCTTCTGCAGAACCTATTTCCATCAGGTTTCCCCGGTAAATCACCGCCACCCGGTCGCAGAGGTACCGGGCCGCTGCAAGACTGTGGGTGATAAACATCTGGGTGACATCGAGCCTGTTCCTCATGTCCAGGAGGATATTGAATATCTGCGCAGAGATGGAGGCGTCTAACATGGAGGTGGGTTCGTCAGCTATTACAAAGGTGGGTTTCAGGACCATGGCCCGGGCAATGGCGACCCTCTGCCTCTGTCCTCCGCTGAGACGATGGGGATATTTGAAGAGGAAGTCATCAGGGGGCGACAGGCCAACCGACTGGAGGATCTCTCTCACCAGATCCCTTTTGGTAGAGGCGTTTCCCACCCCATGGATCTTCAGGGGCTCAGACACGGTATCATATATGGCACGCTGAGGATTAAGGGACTGATACGGATCTTGAAAGATCATCTGGACCTGGCTGCGAAATTCCTTTCGGGCGCGTCCCTTCAGCCCGACGACCTCCCTGCCGTTCAGAAATATCTTCCCTGAACTCACATCCTCAAGTCCCACGATGAGACGGCCTACCGTGGTCTTGCCGCTGCCGCTTTCTCCCACCAGGCCGAAGATCTCTCCTTTGAAGATATCGAAAGAGACCCGGTCAAGGGCCGTCACATCCTTGCCCGATGCGCCGAACAAGGCCCCTTTGCCCTTGTATACCTTGGTTACATCTCTTATCTTGAGCACAGACTCATCTTGCGTATTCATTCTTGCCTCAGCCGTGAAGGTCATTGTCCCATCAGCACCTGCAGCACAAGGCCCTGTGCCCGGGGGCTATCTCAACCCACTGCGGTGGTTCTGTGCTGCAGGAGGCCTCCGGCCCTGAACAACGGTCACAGAAGCGGCAGCCGTGAGGGGGGACCACAAGGTTGGGGGTCTCGCCCGGGATGGGAATCAGATCACTCCTCTTCCCTGTGACCGTGGGGAAAGATGAGAGGAGGGCCTTTGTGTAGGGATGGGCGGGAGATTCAAACACCCCTTCTCTGGGTCCGCACTCCACCAACTGGCCCGCATACATCACTCCTATATGGTCACACATATGGGCCACAATGGAGATGTCGTGGGAGATGAATATTATGCTCAGGTCAAACTCCTTCTGCAGTTCCTTTATCTCCCCAAGGATCTGGTCCTGGACGATCACGTCAAGGGCCGTTGTGGGCTCGTCGGCAATAATTAGCTTGGGCCGGCAGGCCAAGGCCATGGCAATGACCGCTCTTTGCTTCATGCCGCCACTGTACTGGTGCGGATAATCCCTGAGGCGATCCAGGGGGATCCCAACGAGCCGAAAAAGATTTTCCACCTGATCCATGGCCTGATCCTTCTCCACAGAAGGGTCGTGCACAAGGATAGCCTCTGCGATCTGATTTCCCACCCGCTGAACAGGGTTCAGGGCGTTCATGGCCGCCTGAAAAATCATGGCCATCTCCCGCCACCTGATCTTTCTTAGCTCCTCATCGGTCATCTCCAGGGTGTTCTTCCCTTCAAAGAGGATGCGACCCTCTTTCACCGACCCGTTGGGTGGAAGTAGGCCCATCAAGGCCATGCCGATGGTGGTCTTGCCGCAGCCAGACTCTCCCACAAAGCCCAGGGAGGCGCCCGCCTCAAGGTCAAAGGAGACCTTTTCCACCGCCTTGAGGTATCCTTTTTTTGTGTTGTAGCCGATGCTCAAATTGTCCACTTCCAACAGGGCCATCTAATCTGTCTGGTCCTCCTTTCTCAACCTTGGATCGAGCACCTCATCCATGGCCCTGCCCAACATATAAAAGGAGAGGGTAATCAAAGAGATGCAGATCCCAGGGGGAAGAAGCCAGTATGGGGCCTGAAACATATGACCGGTCTTCCACACCCACTGGAGCATCATGCCCCAGCTTACAGTACCGGGATCACCGAATCCTAAGAATGCGAGGGCTGCTTCGGTAATTATCGCGGAGGTGACCCGAAAAGTCATGAACAGAAAGGCTAAGGGGAGCACGTTGGGCATGATATGGATGAATATTATCCGGAAATGGGATGCCCCGGCTACCTTGGCAGCCTCGATAAAAGGTCTCTGCTTCAGGGAGAGGGTCTGACCCCTTATAATCCTTGACACCCCAGGCCACCTGAACAGGGCGATGATCAGGACAATGGTCCATATGTTAAGCTGCCCGAAGACCGCGGATAGGAGGAGTACCACAAGGAGGGTGGGCATTACCATAATCATGTCCGCCAGTCTCATGAGAAGGGTATCTATGAACCTTCCCATATATCCGGCCGTCATACCTATGGATACGCCCAGGACAATGCTCATGACCGCTGCAGAGATCCCCACCATGAAGGCGATCCTGGCGCCTGCCAGGAGCTGACTCAGGATATCCCTGCCCATAAAATCGGTCCCAAGCCAGTGCCTGAGGCACGGACCTGAGCAGGATGTGATGTCCGGGTCAACCCCTGTCATGGGATCATAGATGGGGCTTATCCATGGGGGGATATAGCTGCACAGGGCCATCAGGGCAAACATGACAAGGAGGGTAAGCCCTATCTTGCCCAAGAGATTCTGCCTGAAAATGGACCACCCCTCCAGAAAAGAGGAGACCCAGGGATGCCTTTCCGGGCCCATACTATTTTCGTTCTGCTTAGACACCACTTATCTCAGGCCCTTTAGCTCACTTTAGTCACTTATCCCTAATATCTGATCCTCGGGTCCAGATACGCATAGAGCACGTCCACCACCAGGTTGGAAATCAGGACAACCCCCGCGATCATCAGGAAACAGGCCTGGGCCAGGGGATAATCGTTCTGGCTCACTGAAGAGACCAGTTCCCTCCCTATGCCCGGCCAGGTGAAAACCGTCTCCGTAAGGGCCCCTCCGTTGATGGAAAAAGCCAGGCTGAGCCCCACGCTTGTTACCACGGGAAGCGCTGCATTGGGGGCCGCGTGATGATCCCGGATCACTTTTTCTTCAAGGCCTTTGGCCCTTGCGGTTAGGATGTAGTCCTCCTTCAGGGTCTCCAGCATACTGCTCCTCATTATCAGCAGGTAGGCCCCGAAGTGTATGAGGAAGAGGGTGGAAAGGGGTAGGACCATGTGGTACATGACATCCAGGGCCCTGCTTATGAAGCCAGCCTCCGGGTCAAGCCACACCTCCTCTGAAATCATTCCGTTTATGGGAAACCACCCGAACTTGTAGGCGAATATCCAGATCAGGATCAGGGCAAGCCAGGGCAGAAAAACCGTGTGGGTCACAAGGGCCCCGATGGTCATGATGGAGTCGACCTTCTTTCCCTTGTGCCATGAGGCGATCTTGCCCAGGAATACCCCCACCAGGGCCGACAGGATAATGGAGGTGGTGAAGAGGAGTACGGTGTTTGGGAGGCGATCCCAGATGATGTCCACCACCGGGTCCCCGTAGTGGAAGGAAAACCCGAAATGGCCGGTGAAAAAATTCTTCAGATATATGAGGTACTGCATTCCCAGGGGTTGTTCGAGGCCCAACTGCACGATGAGCATCTCCGCGTCCTCCTGGGTCATATCAGGATCCACCATCATGGACACGGGATCTCCGGGTGCCAGGCGGAAAAGAAGAAAGAGCACCGTGAGGATCACAAAAAATATGATTATGATCTGGATTATCCTTTTGGTGATGTACTTTCTCAGTTCCATGATTGGCCCGCCTCATATCCAAATCATAATTGAGGGATTCGGGAATTTTGTCTTTAATTCCTGAATCCCCAAATCCATCTTACCTCGGCTTCAACTGGCAGAAGGTCCAGATATTGCCCACTCCACCCAGCATCTGGACCCACCCTGTGAACCTCCCCTTACGGACCGCCTCGATGAGCTTTGGGTCGTAAAGGGGAATATAGGGCACATCCCCTATGATTATCTTCTGCATCTCCCATATGAGCTTCCTGCGCTTTTCACGGTCCATCTCGCTTGCCGATCGGTTGGCTATCTTGTCAAAATGGGGGTTGTTATAGCCGCTCATGTTCCACCCCCGCCTCTTGTCGTTGGTGGAGATGAAGAAGTTCCTCAGATAATCGGGATCAAGGGAGAGATTTCCATAACCTAAGATAAAAGCATCGAACTCATGACGCAACTTGACCTGCTGGAGCAGGGCCCCAAAGGCCATGGGTTTGGAATAGGCCGGCATACCCACCATCCTGAGCCACTCCTGCATCATCATGCCGCACATGGCACGGTGCGGATCGTAATCCGCAGGGGGTGTCAAGATGGTGAACTTTTCCATGGGACTTCCGTCAGGGAGCTTGATCCCCTCTCCCTTGACCACCTTTCCAGAGCCGTCAACGGGTGGAGCGTCCCAGGAATAGCCCGCGTCACTGAGTATCCCGAAGGCCTTCTTAATACGCCCCTCCCGGTCAAGTCCTTCGCCGTACCTGGGTACGTCCGGGCAGTACCAGAACGCGTTCCCCGGAGGGACGATGGAGTACATCCTTATTCCGTACCCCTGGAGTATCCGGTTGATGATAAAATCCTCGTCCACCAGGGTGGCGATGGCCCGCCTCAGGTTGGCGTCGTTAAAGGGCGCTTTTCTCACGTTAAAGCCCATATAGTACAGGGCGCTTTTCTCGTTCTGAAAGAGCGCAATATCAGGGTTGGCGCGGAGGTCTTCGATATATCCAGGCTGGATACCCCACCAGAACATATCGATGCTCCCCTTCTTCAGGGCAAGGATGGATGCGTCAGAGGTCCCGAAGATCTTGAAGATGATCCCGTCTATGTATGGTCCAAGGAGCCGGCCCTGTATCTTCTTGCCGGTTCCGAAAAAATGCTCGTTCTTCTGAAGGTAAAGATAGGCGCCCTGCCTCCACTCCTTCAGCACGAAGGGGCCGCTGCTTACCGGCCTCTTTATCTTCTCATTCAGGAGTTTCTTGAGTGGCTTCTTAGTCTTTCTTGCGGCTTCAATCAGGGCGGTCCACTCCTTTTTCTGGACAATCGGGGTCGTAAGGGACCTGCTGACAAAAATGGCCTTTGGTTCCTTGAGGAAAAATATCACCGTCTGCTTGTCAGGGGTCTCGATCTTCTTGATAAATCTCCATTTGGAACGGTATCGCGGAACCTTGAATTTATTTATGAACCTGCCGGTAAATGCCACGTCCTCAGAGGTAAGCTCCGTACCGTCAGACCATTTTGCAGGCCTGATCTTGACCGTGTAGGAGAGGGTCTTTTCATCAAACAGCGGGGGGCCTGCCGCGAGCCACGGGATAAGTTTCAGGGTTTCAGGATCCCGCACATAAAGGGGCTGATACATGAGGCCTAACACCTTCCTGGACCACCTGTCGCTGGCACGCCAGACGTTGAGGGTCTTGGGCTCCTGGAGCAGACCCATCTTCAGCAGGTTTGAGGCCGAGGCGGGGGAAACTGTGAAGAGGCTACCGGTGATTAGCATGGCAGCGCAGGCAAGAATCACCACCCAACGGCTGCAGGGTCTTTTCCGGCTTGGATTCATAACGGACATGGCATTTCCCTTTCTCATGTTAAATTGTTTACCTTCCGGGCCGGAGATAGCTCCCCTGGCCGCATTTCACCGACCTTTTTTTCTATGAAGTCGACCACCTTTTTTTCGAGCCGGACCCGATTCAGCCGGTTTATGCGGGGAATGCCCCCGGGACTCACGCAGTTGATTTCTACCATTTTATCGCCTATTACGTCAACACCCACAAAAAAAAGCCCGTCTCTTATCAAGTTTCCCTTGATGGCGTGACAGATTTTCCGCTCCTTGTCAGTCAGTTCGTGCCTGTATGCCCTTGCCCCGGCATGAATATTTGTGCGGAACTCCCCTTTCAGGGGTTTTCTTCTCATGGCCCCGAGGACCTCGCCGTTCAGCAGGAGTATGCGCACATCACCCTGGTTCTTAACCACGTCCAGATACTCCTGCACCATGATAGGCTCCCTCTCGGAGTAGGAACGATACGCCTTGACGTAGTAGTTGATAAGGGAGTTGAGGTTCTCCTGATCCTTCATGCTCACCTTGATAACGCCTTCACCCCCGTATCTCTGAAGGGGCTTTACAACCATGGCGCCTCCGAAATCGTTAATGATCTTTCTCAGCCGCATGGGATCCCTTGAGACGTGGGTTTCGGGAATGATATCCGGGAAGTTCAGGATGTAGAGCTTGCTGTTGGCAAGGATCTGACCAGATGCGCTGTTGATCATGAAGACCCTGTCCGTCACCGAGGAGAGGAACTCCATGGTCTGATAGACCAGCGGAGGGTTTTTCCTCAAGAAGAGGGCGTCAAGATCCGTGATGGTCTCGAAGATCAGTTCGTCCTTTTTGAGACAGTTGATAAGGGAGCGCCAGTACTTCTTCATGGAAAGATCGGGCGGAACAGTGATATTACGCATCCTGGCCACCACCTCGTTGTTCCGGATGTAGATGTCGTGGGGCTCAAGAAAATAGACGTTGTGGCCCCGCTGGTTGCACTCGTACATGAGGCAACTGGTGGTCTCGTTTTCAGGCTGAATCGACTCCAGCTTATCCATCAAAAAGGCTATGTTCATCTCTTCTCAATCCCGAGGCCTTCAACGTGATCGGACGCCGACCCTGTTCTCCGCATAGCTTATGATCTCTCCTGCAATATCAAGCCCCGTGGCCTCTTCAAGCCCCCTGAAACCTGGAGAGTAGTTCACTTCTATAACCTTAGGGACCCCATCATCTCCTGTCATGATGTCTAACCCCGCGATCTCAAGGCCCAATAGCGACGCTGAACGGACGGCCATCTCCGCCAGTCTCCGGTCGAGGCTTATGCCCTTCCCCTGGCCTCCGAGGTGAATATTTGAGCGGAAGTCCCCGGGAGTGGGCACAAGCTCCATGGCCCCGGCCACCCTGCCGCCTATGACAAAGGCGCGTATCTCTTTCCGTGGTCCAGGGGCCATATACTCCTGAACTATCAGCCCCTTTGAAAGGTCCTGCAGGTTTTCCATCACAAAGGCGGCTGTAACCGGTGAGTCAACCAGGACCACCCCGCTACCCTGCCGCCCGGCAGGCGGTTTTGCCACAACAGGGTATCCTCCAAGGAGCCTGACAGCCCTTTCAAGACCCTGGTAATTCACAACAAGAAAGGTGTGAGGCACGTTCACAGCATGGCATTTTAGCGTATGGAGGGTCAAGAACTTATTTCTCGCCAGGAGAACTGACTTAAAGCCGTTCACAAGGGGAACGCCTGAGAGTTCAAAGTGGCGAACAACACTCAGGGCATAGTCGTTGATGGTGGCGCCGATCCTTGGCACCAGGACGTCCGGTCTCTCCACACCGGTAACCTCAAGGCCATTTTTTCCTGACCCGATGGTGGAGAGGCAGTCCCTCGTGTGTATGAGGCTGACCTGGTGTCCCGCCCTGGCCCCTGCCTCCATCAACCTCCGATTGGGATGGTAGTTCCTGTCTCTTACACTGAGAATCCCAAGCCTCATTATCCACCCATTATCTGACCAGGGCCTGCAGGTCAGAAAGAATACCTTCCGTCTGTTCAGAAAAAGGCCTGTCAGGAGCCAG
Source organism: Deltaproteobacteria bacterium (assembly GCA_011051075.1). GTDB lineage: Bacteria > Desulfobacterota > DSM-4660 > Desulfatiglandales > Desulfatiglandaceae > Desulfacyla. Next base: position 8,344 of record DREN01000179.1, read on the forward strand.
GGCCTTCATGGCCAGTTGAAGGTCCCGTTTCAGCCTGAAGAGCATCTTTATCTCCCCGGGGGAGTATCCCGCTCCCCTCAGCAGTTTGTAGATCTCCTCCACATAGGCCTGACCGTCGGTGAAGCTTCTGTGGATCCTCTCCGGCATCCGGGACATGAGCCGGGATGCCTCGACAGAATCCATTGTGTCGTGACGCCATGCAAGCCCCAGTCCCTTGAGGCCCAAGGGAGCCCGGTCCCTGTGTACAAGGGTGTTGCCCGTATAGTAGAAGAGGTATGGATGATAGTATGGAAGGCCGCTATCGTTTATAAACTCGACCGTTTCTGAAAAGGTGTCACGGGTCTCTCCTGGATAGCCGATGATAAAACTCCCCCTGGCCGTGATACCCGAATCGTTCAGCATCCTTATGGCCTCGAGTGACTCCTCCTTTTTCAGCCTCTTGTCCATCCTGTCTAAGATTCTCTGGCTGCCCGACTCAAGCCCCAGGTCCACGAACTCACACCCCGACTTTTTCATGAGCTTCACCAGATCGGGTGTCAGGGCGCTGGCCCGCGCAAAGGATGACCAGGTAAAACTGAAACCCTCTTCCATCATCATCTCAAGCACCGCCTTGATCCTCTTCCTGTTGGCGGTGAAATTATCGTCGGTAAAGCGCACGTGCCTTACAAGGCCCAGGCCCTCTATCCGTCTCAGCTCATCCCTGAGTACCTCGACCGACTTGTAGTGAACCTCTGGAAACAGCCAGTGATAGGTACAGAACCTGCACCTGTAAAAGCATCCCCGGCTGCTGTTCACCGGAAGTATGCTGCGCAGATACCCCTTTGGTATCAGGTCCCATTGAACGGCCATCTGGTCCATCCCCATCTCTTCTTCCCGTCTCGGGGTAAAAAAGATCCGGCCCTGGTCATCAAAACAGGCCAGGTTGGGAACCGAACGCGGATCGCCACCCCTCTCCATGGTCCGGAGCAGCTCCACCAGGGTCTGCTCCCCCCGGGCCTCCACAACAAAGGCATCCACATTCCCGCAAAAATTCGACAGGTAATCAAGGGTCTTCTTGGAGAAATCCTGTCCCCGGTGCAGGACCTTCTTCACCAGCATGCCCCCTGCTATCACAGCCACATCCGGGGCATACCCCTTGACCTGGGCGGCCATCTCCCTGATATCGTCCATGAAGATGAAGTTGGAGGAAATGCAGACCGCCAAAGGTTCCTGGCGGAGAAGGTCGGGAAGGTTCCCGGTGGAGTAGTTCTGAACGACCACCGGGGTATATCCGTGGCCAAGGAGGTATTGATAGAGGTATATGCCGTTTAAGGTAACCGTATTGGCAAGGGAGTAATACTCCGTCACATTATCGGGGGTGATGGTCGGAAAACGACGCCCTCCCCTTATGTAGTTCATCAGGTCCAGCAGGTCCATGTAGCGGCCCTCAAGGAAGAGGAGGGAGTCGGCGATATTCCTGTGTACCGCCTTTTGAATTCCGGCCAGATCAAGGCCGGGAAACCGTGGGGACTGTCTCTCGGCCCTCTCTTCGGCATGGGCCAGCTTACGCCTGAGATGGGCATCGTTGTCCAAGGGCTGGTTCTGGGCGATTATTATGACCGCAGGGGGCTTCATGGACGATATTGGGTCCTTCCTTTGAGACGACTCCAGATCTTCCTCCAGGCCTGAAACCGCCGCCGGGTAGTGTGGGGTGGGGTCATATATCAAAAACGGCACATGGGAGATCCTTATAGCCCTTACGGGGTGGATTGTCAACGCCGGAGAACGGCCTTTCCGGTCAACACAGGCCGGAACGGACCAAAGGTCACCGTGCAAAGGAAAGGGTCCTTTATCCCAGACAGGCGCTATGTTATAATCCTTCTGTCGGGCCAGGAGTTTTTCCATACCTGGACGACCCGGCCTTCACACGGGGGGGCAAGCCAGGATGACACCGGTTTAACAGGCTACCCTTATTCAGTATCCCCGAGAAGAGATCCTCCTCTTGGGGGCTATGAGCGGACGAATCGATCATGAATATCCTCGCCATCATTGCCAATTTCAAGATCCAGGACCTTCTTGACATCCTTTTTCTCACGGTGGTGGCCTATCACCTCTTCATCTGGTTCCAGGGGACTAAGGCCTTCAGGGCCCTCATAGGACTCCTGGTCTTAGGGGCGGTGTTCACCCTGGCAAGGGCCTGGGGTCTCTTCCTGACCACCTGGGTCTTTCAATTTCTGTGGCAGATCCTCGTGATCCTCCTGGTGGTCCTCTTTCAATCTGAAATACGGCAGGTGCTTGAAAAGGTTAACCCACTTCAGAGGCTCAGATTACGCAAAGGGACCAGGTCCGAGGCATGGGTTGAGGGGTTCACGAAGGGGATCTTTGCCCTTGCCGGGGAGAAAACAGGCGCCATCATAATCCTTGAGAGGACCGAGAGGGTCCTGGAGCATATAACCGCCGGTCAGGAGCTTGAGGCCCCGACCACCCCGGAGATCCTGAAGACCATATTTCAGAAGGGATCACCGCTTCATGACGGCGCTGTTCTCATCAGCCATGGTGATATCGTCCAGGTGGCGGCCTATCTTCCCCTGACATCAAGAGAGGGGTTGCCAAAGGAGTGGGGTACCAGACACCGGGCAGCCATAGGCCTTTCCGAACGCTGTGATGCCCTGGTAGTAGTGATTTCCGAGGAACGGGGCCAGGTCTCCCTGGCAGAGGACGGCCGGATGATTCACGTAAAGGACCCGGCTGAGTTTTCCCGGCTTGTACAGCAATCCCTGTCCCTCCCTGACCCCCGGCCCGGGGGCTGGAAGGAAAGGTCCCGCGGGCTCCTTCTCAACCGGTGGCGCGCAAAGCTGGTATCCCTGACCCTTGTGAGCTCTTTCTGGCTGGTCCTGGCCGGCCAGCAGGACTTTGAAACCACCCTCCGGGTCCCCCTCAGAGTAAAGGGGCTCCCTTCCGGCATGAAAATCGTGGACCCCCGCAGCACCACCATCCTGGTAACCCTCCGTGGCCTGCGCAGGGATGCCAGCATCCTTGACCAGGATAATGTGGGTGCCTGGGTGGATCTCTCCGGGGCCCGTCCCGGAACCGTCAAATTTGCCATTACCCGGAAAGAGATAGATCTGCCCCATAATCGGGTCCAGCTGGTACGCGTAGACCCGTCAAGGGTCTCGTTCACCTTCAAGGAGGTGAAACCGCCTCGGGAACAGGACCCGGGCGTGGCTGAAAAGGGGCCATGACAGGAGGCCCTGAAGCCGGTATCCCAATGGGCTATCCCCTGTTCACCACGTAGATCCCCAGACTCACCAGGATCAGGGAGAGGACCAGGGTGAGGGTAAGGGATTCCGTGAGAAAGATAACCCCGCATAAGGTGGCGAATACCGGTGTCAGGAAGGTAAAGGCCGAGAGGAGGCTTACCGGGTAGGCGTGCACCAGATAGAACCAGACCAGGTAGCTTATGAAGGCGATTATGATCCCCTGAAACAGCACTGAAGAGAGGATGAGCCCATCAACGTACTGAACAGGCGTCTCCTGAAACAGGAGGCTCAGGAGAAAAAGGACCGGGATGGAAAAGATGGTCTGGTAAAAGAGGGTGTGATGATGTGAGACTTCTCCCACCAGCCGCCTCTTGATGTATATGGTGGTGATTGCCCAGAGAAGGGCCGCGCCCAGGGCCAGCGTATCACCCAGATACTGGGCCAGCGATGGGAGATTCAGGTGTCTGGCCAGGAGGAGGACCACCCCTGAAAAGGCCAGGATCAGGCCGATTCCCTTGTGAGGGGTGATTCGATCCCCTTTCAGAAAATAATGGGCCCCCAGGGCATGGAAAAAGGGCGTGCTGTAGAGGAGTATCCAGGCTGAAGAAACCGTTGTGTAAAGGAGTGAGGAGAAGAGAAGCGCAAATTCCGTGCCGAAGAGAAGCCCCACCACAAGCCCGTCTGTCACCCTCCCCGGAAAAAGGCGCATCCCGTTCACCTTCATCCAGATCCCTAATCCAAGGGCCGCAATCACAGACCGGATCCCAGCATTAAAAACAGGGGCTAAACCAAGGTTGGAGACCTTTATGGCCACCCCGTTGAAACCCCAGAGCATGCACAGCACCACAAGCAGGACTACCGCCTTTAGATCAAGGGCCTCTCTCTCCGGCATGGGTCTGGCTCCTATAGGGTTTCAGATAATGATTTTGGCAAGGCCAGAGGGAGGAATCGGAGTAAGTCGTACCCATAGTACGTCGTCGACGATTCCGACCGATAACGCAGTCCAAAATCTTTATCTGGAAGCCTATACCAGGTCCTGTACGGCGGCCCCTGCCGGCCCGCCCCTTTTCCGTCCTCTCATGACCTTTGCACAGGGAACACCGCAACAGAGACAGGGTTACAACCGCCCCTCAACACAGGTAGTATCAAAACCCCCGCGGGTGTTGTATACGGTCGTCACCTTCAGACGGTTGGTTGATAGCGCGGTCTTCAGGTCATCGTAGATCCTCTTTGTCACCCCTTCCTGAAAAAGGCCCACGCTGCGGAAGCTGACAATATAGTACTTCAGCGACTTCAGCTCAATGCATTTTCCCCCCTCGGGGTAGTACTCCACGATGAGCCGCCCCGTATCGGGCAGGCCGCTGAACGGGCATGAGGCGATAAACTCCCCCGTTTCCGTCTTTATGTACTGATTAGGGCTTTCAAACTCGAAGGTCTCAAGAAAGTCGGTCCTGATACTCTCGGGACCTTCAAATTCAAATATCTTTCCATCGGCCTTCACCATTTTTTCTTTCTCCTTTCCAGAGAGAAAAGTCCCATGAAATCACACCTCTTAACAAGCACACCGGTAACTTCTCAAAAACCCAAGATACAGGAGCTTCCCACGAAAAGGGATATATGTCCCGGTCAGGGCCGAACCTATCGCACCGGCTTCTGCCATTCCCTGGCAAAGATCTCCGCTATCTTGTTCACCTGGCCGGGGTCGATCTTAAGGGCCTTGGCGATCTCTTTGTACAGCCTTTGTCTATCCCCATTTTCGGCACTCACAAGGCCCTTCAGGTCCCTCTTTTCCTTCAAGCCCAGCCCTGCCGTATCGCCCATGGAAACGAAACCGTCACTTTCCTCTTTGAGCACCCCCTGCAGATAATAGGGTTTCATTTGGGCATACCGCGCCTTCATCCTCTGCTTCAGTGCCCTGATTGTGGGATTAGAGACCGTTAGGGCCTCCCCTGCCCAGGCAGACGGACAGGCAAATGCCAGAAGGATGTCCCTGAGAAGGAGGCTGTCATCTCCCCTGGATTTCTGATCCCTGATCTCATCCACGATCTCCGCTGCCACCGATTCAACCTTTTCGGCAGGAAAGTAGATATTGATGGTGACGCAGGCGAATATCAACAGTGTAAAAATTGACCCTGTCATCCACAAGGCTCGTCCATAGGTTTTCATACCACCCTCCTTGTTTGGATGGCCCCTACCTGATAATGGGGCCGCTTTCTGATGCTGTCACACGCTTGATTCTTCTCAGCATATCCTTGAAACTGACACGGTTATCCGGGTTCTGATTTACCACATCCACGCCTGAGAATAAACCCCGTTTCACGAAATACTCCTTACCTCCCTCCCTTATGGTGCCGCTCAGTCTGAAGATATCGTTTACAAGGACCGCATGTACACCGATCTTCCTGTAGGGGAATTCCTTGAACAAGGAACTGAACAGTCCGGCAATACCAACGAAAGGGCTCTGTCCACCCCCGATCTTGGCGATGTTGTCAACGGCCTTTACGCTTATTCTCTGGGGCACGCCGGCCCTCTCTTCTGTCTCCAGCAGAAGATCAAACCTCTGGGGTTGTCCCTGGGATACCTCCACATTTCTTGCATACCCGTTCAAGATCCCTTCGATCTTGCCGAAAGTTGTGTCAGCGGTAAGTTCAGCGAGATTTATGTTTTTCCATCGGGCATTCAGCCTGAAGACCGGCGTGGCACCAGACAAATCAGAGACCCCTATATCAGAAAGGGTGAGTTCCCCGCCAAAGGCATCTACCCTGATGGCGCCCGTACTTTTAAGCGTACCCTTTTCATAGACTACGGGGTTCAACCTCCCCCTGATAGTCCCGGGCACGGGATGGTTCCAAAGCCTGGCCGCAATAGGGCCAACCTCGACGGAGTCAACCAGAAGACTGGTGTTGATATTTACCCATGGCCTGCTTCCGTACAGCCCCCCAATGGTAACCGGCCCGACCCTGATCTCTCCCCCAGGGACCTTCAGGACCGTAGGAGAATCTACAGATAACAGGTCGGGGTCCCCATGAAAGGAAAGGGCCAGTCTCTGTTCGGGGAGCATGGGAAGGTTCATGGACCGGATGGACAACGTCCCTCTCAGCCTCTCCATTGGAGATTCTTTCGGGTAGTTCTGGTACCAGAGAGGAAGGGAGAGGTGGATCCCCTTGAGAGATACGCTTTGGTCTGTGAATGAAAGCGCTCCATCATGCCACCTTAAAAGCCCCTTTGTGATCCACCCGGTCCCTGTTCCGGTCAGCTCCAGATCCGCGGCAATGGCCCCCCCCACACTAATCTCTTTTAAAAAAGGTTTCTCTGTCTGAAACGGCTCCAGAATTAAATGATGAAATAGAGGCCCCAAAGGGGTCTTCGGAACTCTCGATGCAAGATCAAAGTCCCAGGCAGGCCCCCTTTTCATAATAGTTCCGTTTATGCGGAGTTTTAAGATATCTTTCAGGGCGACCCTCAGGTCTGACAGTTGCACACGTGGCCCATCCAGGTGGTAACTCCATTTGCAACTGCCAGACATCGGATGCTCCATCAGGTCAAAGTAGAACCTGTCGTAGAGGACCTCGCCCCGGTCTATGCTGAGATCGGTGTGGCCGGCAATGATGAGGCCCGCAGGATCGAGGCTTCCATCCATTTTGACTCTCAGGGATATCTTTTCACCGGCTGCGCTGCCATCCTGGTTTTTCAAAGAAAGATCCTGAAGGGCAAGTTCAGCGGTTAAAGACGCGCCCCTCCCCTTTTCCGACTCAATCTCCATCTGAACGGATTCAAGGCCTCTGAATTCCCAGCCCGAAGGGAGGAAGCCGAGGATGGCGGCCGATCTGATCAGACCGACCTTTTTTCCTGTCAGACCTGCGGATCTCTTCCCTCGGTCAGATTTCACCCATATGAGGAGGTTTTTCAACAGAGATGAACTGAACCGGATCTCCGGAAGGGATATGGCCTGATTTGCCACGTTGATCCTTCCCCTTGCGATCTTCAGTTCAATATCATCAACCGTAAAGGTCCCTTTTCCCAGGGACCCCTTTGCCCGCGGGATGCGTGCATGGAAATCTCTTAACTGATAAACAGGATATATACCCGAAACGGATACAGACGCGTTGAACGGTTTCAGTTCAATCCCCCCGCCCGAAAGCAGGGCATGATCCGTCCTCATGATGGCCGTGACCTCCAGGTTGGGGACCTGGCCTTTCACACTGACACGGCCGGCGACCCGGCCGCTGAAGCGTGCCTTTTTGGTCCGGCAGGAGAGGCCGTTCTGTTTCAAGAGGGCCTGAAGGTCACAACCCCAGCGCCATTGCCCCTGTTCCTCAAGGCCATCAACGGTCCCCTGGATATTGATGGGACCGGAGAGACTGATGAAGGCAAATCTCTCCGCCATCCGGGGGGAGACCAAGGGAAGCAGATCTTCAGGCACCAGGTTGCAGTCTGCCACCTCTAACCTCAGCCGCCGTTCATCGTGGAAGGTCCCGTCAAGTCTGCCGTTAAACCGGAGGATATGGTTCACGCTCAGGTGTATGGATCGGGCCTCCACTCTGCCGTCCCTTAAATTGATCAGCCCCCCTGTTTCAAGATGCACTCCGGAAAGGGTCGGTTCTTGTTGAGAGCCGTTTTTGCGGACAAGCTCACCAAGGCCAAGGCTCAAATGCTCCACGGTCAGCTCTTGAAGGCCGTGGTGATAGATGAGCCTTCCCCTCCCGCTGATATGACCGACCCTCAGGGCGGGGGTCTCCAAGAGGGCCTGCCCGATTGTCACCGAATACCCCATTTGAGGATCGACAAGGGATATGGCCCGATCTGTTTCCAAAGAAAAACAGGGAACGGTTAAAGAGATCTTCCTGGAGGGCCACCGGGCCCTGACGGCGCAGGATAGTTCAATAAGATGGTCGCTGTTCAGGCGCGCGTGAACCTGGTCCACACTGAGGCTTTGCTCTCCTAACTGCGCAGACACAGTGCCACCGGATAGTTCTGCCTCTTGGAACCTGATATCCCTGAAGAGAAAAAGCGCAAATGCGCGTCTTATAAATCCACCAAGAAATGACAGAGACCTGCCCCCTGGCTCAAGGCCTGGACGGGTTAGGTCTTTAGAGACTCGACATGAAAAGCCCTCAACCCTGAGGCTTTTGAATACGAGACTCCTCTCCCCAAAAGGGCCTTCTATGGAGAGCCTTGCCCTGACTCCGGGAACTTCAAAGTAGAAGCCGTCAAGGTCCCCGGCCGGGTGCATTGCGATTCCCTTTGCGATGACCTTCATAGGATCGAGGGAATAGGCCAGACTTTCAATGGTAAAGGTTGTTCCGGTTGCACGGGAAACAGCGCCTTCCATAAGGGCCTTCACTGCGGTGGGATGGGTGTAATAGTAGATGATTACGCCGGCTGATGAAACCAGGAGGAGCAGTACAATCAGGCAAATAATGAGAGCGATATTCCCTTTAGCCTTCATTGTCCACCATGAACGGGTTGGGAAGAGTTGCGTCGTACGGTGCAGTGTAGCCCAGGAGTGGTTAGTTGTAAACCGTTGGAGATAAGGGACCTACCCTTGACTCGTGCCGCGCCTTCAGGTAGCCTGCCTTTATGGAATAAGGAACCACGGCCCTGGCCAAACAAGGGGCCTTTACCGGAAGCCAGGAGACCATATGGTAGTTTTACCCTTGGCGTCGGGGGCCTGTGCGCCGCGTAACATCGTGGACTTTGTCACCTTCGGAAAGGCAGGGAAGATAATGCCAGGACGCATGGAGGACCGGGGATGAAGCGATCGGGTATCATCACCCTGCTCACCGATTTCGGTCTTGAAGACCCTTACGTGGCCATGATGAAGGGGGTGATCCTGGCTGAAATTCCTGCGGCCCGTGTGGTGGACATGGGTCATCAGGTGAAGCCGGGGGCCGTTTCAAGGGCGGCAGCCATCATCCTGGAGACCTTCCCCTACTTTCCTGAAGGGACCGTCCATCTGGTTGTGGTTGATCCCGGGGTGGGGACCGAGAGACGGCCGATCATCGTGGAGGCCAGCTCCCACCTGTTTGTGGGACCTGATAACGGCGTCTTCTGGCCCCTCATACGCCTGAACGGGCAGTGCAGGATCGTTCAGATCACCGAAACCCGTTACTTCAGGGCTGAGGTGAGCCGGACCTTTCATGGCAGGGATATCTTTGCTCCGGTGGCGGCACACCTGTCCAGGGGGGCCGACCCCCTTGACATGGGACCGATCATCGCCGATCCGGTCCGGATTCAGGTGCCTGCTCCATACCGGAAGGGAGGGACCCTCTACGGGCATGTGATCAGGGTTGATCACTTCGGAAACCTGATAACCGACATCCGTTTTCGGGAGATCAAGGACTTTGCAGGGGACCGTGGTCTGCTCATAAGGCTTGGGGATCTGGTTATCAAAGGCGTGCGCCAAACATATGCCGATGCCCCCCAAGGCGAGGTCCTCTGCCTGTTCGGCAGCTCCGGTTATCTTGAGATCGCGGTAAACCAGGGCCGGGCCTCGGACCGGATCGGCCTTGATGAAGAGGAGATCATCGGATCAGAGGTCCGGGTGACCAAAGTTCTTTAAGTACTCTTCCCACTCCACGGGCAGGAGGTACTTCTTCCTGCTGTTACACTCTTTGCAGGCCGGGACCAGGTTGCCTTTCCTGCTCTGTCCACCACGGGCAAGGGGTACCACATGGTCCATGGTCAGGTTCTCCCTGCCCACCTTTCGCCTGCAGTAATGACAGATTCCTTTGTCTATCCTGCTGTTCCACCAGTTGGTACGCCGCAGCCTCCGGGCCTTTTCCTTTTCCCGTCTTATGTCCGCATCGCTGACGTCAGCAAATCCCAGGTCCATTGACATCAATTCCCGTACTTCTCCTTGAGTACCCTTATGATCTCGTCGAGCCGCTCTTCTTCCTTGATGTGCTGATCACTGCCGGATTTGGGCGGAACCCTGACCTGTTCTTTTACGGCGTTAAAAAAGGATGTCTCCATGGGCACGTTTACCTTTATGGTGAGTACAAGGTAACGTTCGAGCCCCTCCTCTCCCATGGAGTAGTCTATCTCGTAGGGGTACCATCCGGAACCCACCTTTTTGTAGCTCTTGTACCGTACCACCACCATACCCTGGCCAGGGGAGCCGGGGGGCACGTAGGAAAACAGGATGGGGAGAAAGGTCTCCTTATGAATCAGAAGCCTCGGGCTTGCAGGTCCCATGTCTCCCACCCTGTAGGCGATGAACCCGTCGATTCGGGTAAACGCCACGGACTCCAGATTAACACCCATCTGGACCAGGAAGGTAATCATTGAGTTCCGGTCAGTTCCAATCAAAAGCCGTCTGAAGGCGACATCAGGGTTTTTCCACAGCCCTGCGGCCCCCGGGGCGTCCTGCTCAACTTCTGGTGCCGGGACCGGTGAGGAGCCTGGTACCTGGCCCATATCCTTGCCCTTCGGCCCGGAGGTGATCTCGGTGCGGCAGTATCCAGGGGACTTGATCCATACCCTCTCTCCAAAGACAAGGCCTGTATTCTCATCCCCAGGATCCAGGACATGGGTGGACTGGTCAATGAGCAATGTCTTGAACCTGGAAAAATTCGCCCCCATCTTGTCAATAAGCTGATCCACAGGCATAACATAGGCCGACGAGACCTCCGGGCCTCCCAGGAACAATGCGGTAATAAGGAGAACAACTCCAAGGGCCTTCTTCAAACCGCTTTCTGGGCGACCATCTGCCTCGGCCCCCTTCTTTTCCATTAACCTTAACATGGCCCCTCTCACCTGATCCATGAGCCGGGGGATCTCCCTTTTGGTACAGCCTTGAAGGGAGATGGGCTCCCCTACGGCCAGGCTGAAGGTTCCCTTCCTTATCCTGAGACTTCCCTTGGGTGCAATGCGATGGCTGCCGCTGATGGCCACTGGCACGATGTGGCAGCCTGATTTGACGGCCAGACTGAACCCACCCTTCTTGAACTGCCCCAGCCTGCCGTCAGGACTCCGGGTTCCTTCGGGAAAGATGAGTACCGAGGCACCACTCCTTATCCTCTGGGCGGCCTGGTTCATGCTCTTGACCGCCTTCCTGGGATCGCCCCTCTCTATTCCTATGTACCCGGCCCTTTTCATTGCAGGGCCAAAGACCGGGAGCTTCATAAGCTCCTGCTTCAGGATAAATTTGAAGTTCACCGGCAGAAAGGCAAGGAGTGCGAAAATATCGAAAAAGCTCTGGTGATTGGTCATATAGATACGGGGCGCATCCGCCTCGGTATTCTCAAGGCCGTTCACCCTTACCCTGATACCGCACACCCTGAGAATAACCCTGGCCCACGGAGCAGCACACCGGAAATGCACAATCCTGCCGGTCCTGTCAAACGCGGAGATCAGGATGCCGTAGGCGCTCATGATTATTGTCCAGAGTGCGATAAAGACATTGAGCCACAGGTATCTGATCATGACAGACTCTCCTTTGGACGGGCTGGCTTGGGCCACCCGGACCGGAACTGATGGGTTATGGCAATAATCTCAACCACCCTCTGTTTTGTCAAGCTTGTACCGCTGATCTTTCTGCAGGAAGATTAGCAAGGGGAGGTTTTATGGAAAAGAGGGGCATACCTCTGACCGGACCCTGGTGTTCCTTGCAATAGGCGCTGGGATAGTGTAGGGTTTCTGTTGAATTAGGCACGGCCTTTTCCTTCTCCTGCGAGGGCTGATGGGGGAGGAAGAACTCCCGGGGGGATTGAAAGGGCCCATGTATAGACTTCCAGATAAAGATTTTGGACTGCGTTATCGGTCGGAATCGTTGACGACGTACTATAGGTACGACTTATTACTCCGATTCCTCCCTCTGGCCTTGCCAAAATCATTATCTGAAACTCTATAGACATGCCCCTCATAAGGAAATGTGGGAAGATGAAACCCCTGATCTGTTTTATTGATGATTCCGCATTTGAGCACGATCTTGTGCGAAACGAGATCGCCCCCCTGGCCCCTGATCTTGAATTTGTTCAGGCCTGTACCTTTACTGAGGTTAGGGATCTTCTGGCCATGAGGGTGCCGTCTCTTTTTCTTCTTGACCTGTGGGGGCAAGATGACAGCGTAACCGATCCCTCTCTTCCGTCAAAAGAGGAACTCAGGGCCAGAATCGCTAGGTTTCCCGACCTGGATCAGGTCTATGAAGGGCTTGACAGCTTTGAGGGTGATCTAAACAACGAGTTCCTCAAAAGGCTTTTTATGGTCGTAGACTGCTGGAGGAGACTCTTTCAGGACGCCTGCGACCAGATAGGGCAGAACCGCAAGTACGGTCTTTTTAACCTCAAAGAGGCGCGAATGCACTACCCCGGGGTTCCCGCGGTCTTCTATACCAGGAAGTCGCTGATCAACGATGCAGTGGCCCTTATCCGGGCCGGTGCCGACGGCCTGTTTATCAAACCTACCGGGCTCGACGATGACCATACCCGTCGTCTTACCAGAGAGTACGCGCCCCTGCTCCTGAACGATCTGAGAGAGATTATTGCGCAGAGCACCACCAAAATTTTCGACCTGTGCGGTTGCCCTTAGTCCGTGGGGGCCTCTTTTCCAAAGGACGCAACAAAATATTCCATCACGACATGGAACGTCCCCTTAGTTGGATTACAGCTTCGGAGCAGGCACGGACCCGTACATGCTCCAACCGAGACTCTCTCCTGGGGCTTTCCCGTAGCTTATTTCAAGCGCACTCTGCCGTCCCTATAAAATGAGATAAGGTTTTGCGTCCTTTGGAAAAGAGGCCCCCACGGACGGGATAGATCCCCTATCCACAATGGCTGAAGTCTAACCGCACAGGACGGAGATTTTTGAGACCATCAACCCCTGAATCCCCCTGTGCAGGGGACCCTTTAACGGTACAGAACAGGTCTTTCCGGCCACGGAAAACTTCCCCAACCCTGTCTTGACAAAGCTTTTTCTGATGCTTAACCTTTCGCTTAGTATTGAAATCAGAAAAGAATATGTTCCTGGTGCAGGTCTATAAACATAACCGTGTCCAGGAGCATGAATGAGGATAAGATGAAGGATGAATCGGTAAACACTGCATCCGGGGAACATGAAGAGGTCCCTGCAGAGGAGGATCAGGGTAAACAGGAAAAAGCCCCCCCTGTTGAAAGAATGACCAAGGCCGAACTCCTGAAAAAGGTTGAAGAGCTTCAGGAGGCCGCAGACAAGAATCTTGATCTGTATATGCGTTCTCAGGCGGAGATCGATAACCTGAAGAAGAGGTATCAGAAGGAGCATCAAAGCCTCATCAAGTTTGGAAACGAGTCCTTGATCAAGCAGCTCCTCCCGGTCATGGACAACCTGGAGCAGGCCATCGCCCACTCGGAGAATGAAGACTCCATCGAGGCCATCCGGGAGGGTGTGGAACTCACCCTTAAGGGGCTCATGGATGTTCTCAAGAAGGCGGGGGTAGAGAGAATAGAGGCGGTCGGGACCGAGTTTGATCCCAATTTCCATGAGGCGGTGTCAGAGATAAACGACGACACAAAAGAACCAGGGACCGTAGCCAAAGACCTTCAAAAGGGCTACACCCTGCATGGACGTCTTATTCGGCCTTCCATGGTGGTGGTAAACAGGAAGACACCGTAACCTTAAGACGGGAAGGCACCCGGAGGGGGGGACGAAAGTTTAGTTACCGAATTTTTTCATTACAAGCAAATACTTCAGAATTTATTAAGTTTCAAGAACATCTTCAGATATCAGGAGGCAATAGGGTATGGGAAAAACAATAGGAATCGATCTAGGGACGACCAATTCTTGTGTTGCCGTCATGGAGGGCGGAGATCCTGTTGTGATCGCCAATGCAGAGGGGAGCAGGACCACCCCTTCCATTGTGGCGTTCACCGACAGCGGCGAGAGGCTGGTCGGCCAGACCGCAAAAAGACAGGCCGTGACCAATCCGGAAAACACGGTCTTTGCAGTGAAGCGGCTTATAGGGCGGAAATACGGCTCACCCGAGGTAGAGAGGGATATCAAGGTCCTTCCCTATAAGATCAGCAAGGCGTCCAACGGGGATGCCCATGTCAACATAAAGGGAAAAGATTACAGTCCGGCAGAGATATCCGCCATGATCCTCACAAAGATGAAAGAGACGGCGGAGGAGTATCTGGGAGAAAAGGTGACCGACGCCGTGATCACGGTCCCCGCCTACTTCAACGACAGCCAGAGGCAGGCCACCAAGGATGCGGGACGTATTGCCGGTCTAAACGTGGAAAGGATCATCAACGAGCCCACGGCTGCGTCCCTGGCCTTCGGCGTGGACAAGAAGGGGGACAGGAAGATCGCGGTCTTTGATCTGGGCGGCGGGACCTTTGACATCTCCATATTAGAGATAGGCGAAGGGGTTTTCGAGGTCAAGTCCACCAACGGGGACACCCATCTGGGAGGGGAGGATTTTGATCTGAGGATCATCGAGTACCTGGCGGATGAGTTCAAGAAAGATCAGGGCATCGACCTCAGGAACGACAAGATGGCCCTTCAAAGACTGAAAGAGGGCGCGGAAAAGGCGAAGATCGAGCTGTCGGGTTCCATGGAAACAGATGTGAACCTCCCCTTTATCACGGCCGATGCCAGCGGCCCCAAGCATCTCAACATCAAGCTCACCCGTGCCAAATTAGAGGGTCTGGTTGACGATCTTCTTCAGAAGCTGGTGGAACCGTGCAAGATTGCCA
>DREN01000180.1 GCA_011051075.1 Deltaproteobacteria bacterium
CTCCCGTCCCTGTGCAATGAGACAGGGTTTTGCGTGCTTTGGAAAAGAGGCCACCACGGACGGGATAGATCCCGTATCCGCAATTGCTGAAGTCTAACCGCACAGGTTGCATTTTTTCAAAGAGGGACTTACACCAGATTTCCTTTATGAGGTTACTGACATGAAAAGATTGAGGTTTACGGTCTTTGCCCTTGTTCTGATCCTGTCAATCTCAACACCTGTCCTTGCCGCTGAAAAGGTCACCATTATCTATCAGAACGACCTTCACGGCTGGCTTTTCCCATCTTCCACCGGAGTGGGCATGGTGGAGATGACCCGCATACTCTCCCCCCTGTTTCGAGAAAACCCCAACTCCTTTTACGCCATGTCCGGGGATCTTTTTACAGGCCCCAACCTGCCGGACAAGATGAAGGGCCTTGCCGAGCTGGAGATCTGGAACCATTTCCAGAGGGAGATGGAGGGACAGGGCTTTGGGGACAGGGTGCTTATCTCTGCGGGGAATCATGAGTTTGATTACGGAGTCCCTGCCCCTCATTCCTTCTGGTCCGGGCTTCTTTGCGCCAACCTCCTCACCGCAAAAAACCGGCCCTTTTATATCCCCTCGAGGGTGATCCAGTGCCGGTCCGGATTAAAGGTGGGCTTTGTGGGACTCCTCCTCACCGGAGACAGAAGGGTCCTGGCGGCCACAGGGGCAGAGGGGCTTAAAATGATCCCCATGTTAGAGGCCCTGAAAAAGGCCATCCCCGCAATGGGGGACCTTGATCTCACAGTACTGATGATCCACGACACCATGGGAAAGATCCTCCGGCTTGCCAGGGCCCTGCCCCCGAACCTGGGGGTGGATCTCATTCTCTCGGGCCACGATCATATCGTACTGGAGGAGCCCATTAGGGAAAACGGTATCTACATCTTTCAGGCAGGCGCCATGAACCTGTATTACGGCCGAGTTGATCTTTCAGTGGAGGACAGAAAGGTCGTTGCCGTGAAAAACAGGATCGTAACCCAGATCCCCTCTCCACTGGAACATGTAACCCTGCTCATCAAAGAAGAGGTGGATGCCCTGGCCGGGAAGAGCGTGGCCCTTCTGAAACGGCCCCTGTCAGGGGTGGGCCAGAGGCGCGAGGAGAACAGCCTGGGCGATTTTGTTACCGACGCCTTCAGATGGGCCACCGGGACAGACGTGGCAATGACCAACAGCTCCTCCCTGAGGATGGACCTGAGGGTCTACCAGGACAGGTACCGGAGGCTCAACCGGGGTGATTTCAAGGCCGTGTGCCCCTTCAGGGACCATCTGGTGGTGGGACGGCTCACAGGGGCGCAGATCATAGAGATCCTGGAAGGGGATGCGGTCAATTTCACCAACCAGGTATCCGGCATAACCTACAGGGTGGATCTGGGGAAACCTCCGGGCAAGAGGGTTGTTGAGGCGAAGATAGGCGGGGCGCCCGTCTCACTCGAACGGGTTTATACCCTTACCCATAACGACTACTGCACCCGTCCTGAAAACATGGGGAAGTATCTGCACCTGGCCCCGCGCTCGGTTGCCTGGAAAAAGACCGAACTGATCGACTATGAGGTGGTCACCGACTATGCGCGACACCTGAAGGTGATCGACTACCCCACCGCCGGGGAAAAGCGGGTGGTATTTATTCGATGAGTTTCAACATCTCAGAAATCACCCACCGGGTCCTCAGGGACCCGGTCCTCCACGTGGTCCTCTACCAGCCCGAGATACCGGCAAACACCGGCAATATTGCCAGGCTGTGCGGGGCCGCTGAAATCAGGCTCCATCTGATCCATCCCCTTGGTTTCAGGGTTGATGACAGGCACCTGAAAAGGGCGGGGCTTGACTACTGGCACGAGGTTGACATCTGTCATCATCCTGATTTTGAGGCCTTCCTTGCGTACGCAGACGGGAAGGGGCGGATCATGGTCCTCACCCGCCATGCCCAGGCCCCCTACACCGAGGCCGGAGTTGAAAGGGGAGATTTTCTCCTCTTCGGCCAGGAGACCAGGGGTCTGCCTTCTTATATCATGGAATCTTTTCCCTGTTATTCAGTGCCCATGTGGGGAAGGGTGCGCAGTCTGAACCTGTCAACCACAGTGGGAATAGTGGCCTACCACTGTCTTCACAGGCTGAACAGATTCTGATTCAAACAACTAATTTTGACCATATGACCAAAAAATCGCTTGACAACTCCTGCTTAATACCTATATTATGAGCGCACGTTCATAATAACGGAAGTAATCATGCCCAGACCGCGCAAGAGAAGATTTGTTCAGGTGCCCCCCCTTGTGAACGGGTTTCAACCGAATCGGTTCCCACCGTGGGGAAGGGAGGAGATCGTGCTCCCCGTGGAGGGTTTGGAGGCGATCCGGTTGAACGACTTTGAGGGGCTTGATCAGGAAACCGCTGCCAACAGGATGGGAGTGTCCCGCCCCACCTTCGGCAGGATATTGAACCATGCCAGGGCCGTGGTGGCCGAGGCCCTGGTCATGGGGAAGGTACTCCTGATTGAAGGCGGCGATTTTGAGATGCCCCATGAGAGGAGGAGAAGGTGCCGGCGTGGTCGAGGCGGACCACCCTGAAAGGAGGTGTTAGACATGCCAGGATTTGATAGAACAGGGCCGGAAGGAAGAGGTCCCATGACCGGCGGAGGCCGCGGATTGTGTGCCCCTGCAAGGGCCGGATATGCGGGGGGATTCGGTCGCAGACCGGCCGGAGGTCGTGGTTTCGGAAGAGGATACGGCCTGGGCAGGGGCTACGGCAGAGGTTACCGGGCCCAGGGCTTTCTTGATCCGGATCCCAGAGGCTTTTACGGCCAGGGGTACGGTGCAGGGCCCTATCCCACGGCGCCTCAGGAAGAGATAAGCGCACTCAGGGCCGAAACCGACGCCATCAAGGAAAGCCTCGATGAAATCAAGAGGCGTCTTGCTGAACTTCAGAAAACTCCCCAGGAGACTTAGGGGATTCTCTCACTGACAGGCCGGAAAAGCGGCACCTGCAAAAACGCAGGAATGAGCGGGACCGGCCTGTCTCAGCGCCCATCTTCCCTATCTTGAGAGAGAAAAAGATCACCGATGGCCGCCCTCGCGCGGAGCTTCAACCGGGCAGGTCTGAATCTGTTTGAGAACATACGGATTTAAGGAGAGAATTTTCCGGCCCGGCTATTGATTTTTTTCGCACAGGATATATATTTGAACGGTTTGATTGCCAGGAAGTCACTGCATGCCTGTCTGAGGAGAAAGGAGCCTTGGTACAGAGAAGTGTCCCTCTCCGTGGTTTTTTTCTGGATTATGTGATATTTCATATGTTAGGAGGTTTTTTTGTTATGCAGGATGGAAGAATTGCAATACCGAGCATGGGGCCGGGTGGCCTCGATGGTGAAAGGTCGGGCCACTTCGGCCACTGCGATGTCTTTACCTTTGTGGATGTGGAGGGTGGAGAGATCAAGCAGGTTACCACCATTCCTAACCAGAGCCACGTTCAGGGGGGTTGCATGGTCCCTGTGAACCTGCTGGCGAGCCACAACGTGAAGGCCCTCATAGTGGGCGGCATCGGGATGCGGCCCCTCATGGGGTTCAAACAGGTGGGGGTCGAGGTGTATCATGATGCAACACGCCCTCAGATCAGGCCGGTGGTGGAGGACCTGATAAACGGGAAGCTCCCCATGATCAGTGATGATCAGGTATGTGGGGGCGGTGGCGGGGCCGCAAATTAACCCGCGGTCACTTTAATCGATATTGAGAGAGGTTCGTTTTGATGGAGAAACAGAAGCCTGCTGACGACGAATATCAGATGTTATCGGAATCCGGATACGCCGACAGGGCCATTCGGTACTTTCAGGCCAGGGAGAATTTCGGTGTTCTCGAGGACGCGGATCAGGTAACAGATCTGACAGGCCCCT
The DNA here is from genome assembly GCA_011051075.1 of Deltaproteobacteria bacterium. GTDB lineage: Bacteria > Desulfobacterota > DSM-4660 > Desulfatiglandales > Desulfatiglandaceae > Desulfacyla. Next base: position 3,909 of record DREN01000180.1, read on the forward strand.
GCGGGGATACCATGAAGATTTCGCTCAAGATAGACGGGGACAGGATCGAAGATGCCAGGATACAGGTCTTGGGCTGCCCGGGCGCTGTTGCATCAGGCTGCGCCCTGATCAGCCTCGCCAAGGGGAAGACCTTGAGGGAGGCAAAGCAGATCGATTTGGATGAGCTTTACGCTGAACTGGAGAAAATGCCCAATCAGAAGGTCCATTGTGCCCGCCTGGCCATTAAGACGCTCCAGAAGACCCTGGAACAGTACGAGGGATGTCAGCCCCTGGGTGCTGCAGCCGGGGAGGGATAGGAAAGAGAGATGAAAATAGCAGTCACATCAACGGGCGACAACCTGGATTCAGAAGTTGATCCCAGGTTTGGAAGGGCCGTGTACATCATTGTAGTTGATTCGGACACCTTTGCCTTTGAGGCGGTGGATAACAAAGAAAATGTGAACGCCTTCAAGGGCGCGGGCATCCAGGCGGCAAAGACGGTAAGTGAAAAGGGGGCGGAGGTGCTCCTCACCGGATTTTGCGGCCCAAACGCCTTCAAGGCCTTGAATGCCGCAAAGGTGGCCGTGGCAAACGATGCCAAGGGCTCAGTAAGAGAGGCAGTCCAGGCCTACCTGGACGGAAAACTACCCCTGTCCGACCGGGCCAACGTTGAAGGCCAGTGGTAAAATCGGAGAAAAACAATGCCCATTTATGAATTTGAATGCCTTGATTGCGGTCATAACACGGAGATCCTGGTTGCGAGCACCGAGACGGACCTTGTTGTCTGCGGCAGTTGTGGAAGCCGGAACCTTAAGAAACTCCTCTCTGCACACGCCGCTGTGAGCCCCACAGGGAGGTTTCCTGAAACCGCGGCCGACCGGTGCTGCGGCAGCACGGGGCCCCCTTCCACCTGCGCAGGCCCCGGGAGTTGCTGTGGCAGGGCCTGATCCTCTATCCTGCCCCAACCACCCTGAACAGCCCTGTCCAGAATGGAGCCCGCAACCCTGGTAATACCCGGGTCACGGACAGATCTCCACGGCCCGGGACTTCTCTTTCACTCCTAATACCCTTCCATTTCATTGGACCATGGATACTGAACGGTTGCGCGAGTGGCACTTATTGAGGATACGGAACAGGTACTTCTTACGCGGGTTTGAGGTGCTATAGGGTTTCAGATAATGATTTTCGCAAGGCCAGAGGGAGGAATCGGAGTAAGTCGTACCCATAGTACGTCGTCGACGATTCCGACCGATAACGCAGTCCAAAATCTTTATCTGGAAGCCTATAACAGATTTACAGGGTACTGAAAATAAACAACAATCCAGGAGGTTAAGAACCTATGCAGAACGAATTTCAGAGCTGCGGCATGAACGCTCAGCAGGATCAACATAAGTTGCAGGACAAGGAGATCGAGGCGAGTCTGAGCCGCATCAAAAACAAGATCCTTGTCATGAGTGGAAAGGGAGGCGTTGGCAAGAGCAGTGTAGCGGCCTATCTTTCGGTGGCATTGGCCAAGAGGGGAAAGAAGGTGGGGCTCATGGACGTGGATCTTCACGGCCCAAGCATTCCCCGCATCTTAGGGCTGAAGGGAAACATACAACCCGGCAGCAAAGGCGGAAAGGCGGGCCCGGTCAAATACCTGCCCAACCTTGATGTCATCTCCATTGAACCGCTCATGGGAGAGAACAAGGACTCGGCCACCATATGGCGGGGGCCTCTCAAGATCGGGGTCATAAGACAGTTTATCTCTGATATAGAGTGGAACGACCTTGACTTCCTCATAATAGACTCCCCTCCCGGCACCGGAGACGAACCCCTGACCGTGGCCCAGACCATTTCAGGGGCCAGGGGCCTGATCGTGACCACACCCCAGGAGATATCCCTGGCCGATGTGCGAAAATCCATTAACTTCTGCCGGCAGGTAAACATGGAGATCCTGGGTCTGGTGGAGAACATGAGCGGGCTTACGTGCCCCCACTGCGGAGAGGTGATAGAACTGTTCAAGACAAAGGGGGGCATGCTCACGGCAAAGGCCGAGGGCCTGAGGTTTTTAGGAAGCCTCCCCCTTGAACCTGAGGTGGTGAGATCAGGCGATGCGGGAAGCATGGCGATCTTGGACCATGAGGATTCCGCCTTCACACGGGAGTTCAACAAGATGGTTGACGAAATCTTGAAGTTGAGTCCTACGGAAGAATCCTCCCTTGCCTGAGCCGATGTAATCTATAGAGTTTCAGATAATGATTTTGGTAAGGCCAGAGGGAGGAATCGGAGTAAGTCGTACCCCATAGTACGTCGTCGACGATTCCGACCGATAACACAGTCCAAAATCTTTATCTGGAAGTCATACCCATAGTTGAGGAGGACTGTGATGGGTGACCAGCTTGACGATCTCGTAAACAATCTGCAGGAACAGATCTTTGAAGAGACCAGGGAGACGTATGGGATTGCCGCCTTTGAAAGATGGTGCAATCCCATCTACATGGGCACAATTGACAACCCAGACGGCTATGCACGTGTTACCGGACCCTGCAGCGATACAATGGAGATATTCCTCAGATTTAAAGGGGGAAGGGTCACGGAGGCATCCTTTCAAACGGATGGCTGCGGGTCAAGCACGGTTTGCGGATCTTTTGCTGCCGAGATGGCCCACGGCAAGACACCTGATGAGCTGATAGATGTCACGGGAGAGGCGATCCTTGAAAGATTAGGGGGCCTTCCAGCGGAAGAGGAACACTGTGCCTTTCTTGCCGGAGAAACCCTTCAGGAGGCCCTCAGTGATTACATGAAAAGGGAGGCCGGAAAACAGAGAAAAACTCCTGTAAATACCCCAGTGGATGGTTCAGAAACTTGACACGAGAGGGAAACAGTGCGATATTGGAGCCCGCCTGCCGGCGGGCTCTGCTGTTTATAGGGTACGACCCACCACCAGGGTAATCTGACGTTCTTCAAACCGCATAACACAAGGATGAGATTTCGTCTGAGGAGAAAAACGCATGGAAAATGAGGTTTACAGTCTATGTTTTATGTGTTCGGTGCGTTGTCCCATAAGGGTCGTTACAAAGGACGATCATGTAAAATGGATTGAGGGCAACCCCCATGTCAGCGGGATGGAAGGAAGTCTCTGCCCCCGTGGCGCTGCCGGCACGGCCCTTCTCTACGACAACGAGAGGGTACAGTCACCAATGATCAGGACCGGCCCAAGGGGCACCGGGCAATGGAAAAAGGCCACGTGGGAGGAGGCCCTCAATATGGTGGGGGACAAACTGAAGGGAATCATAGACCAGCATGGGCCCCAGAGTGTGGTTCTTGGAGAACGTACCCAGCTTGCAACCCATGTGAGCAAGACCTTTCTTAAGGCCATCGGTTCTCCAAATCACTTTACCCATGACGCCATTTGCAAGGGCTCGGTCAACACCGCCGGCCGCTCTCTCCTGGGCTACACGGACGCTCAGATGGGCATGGATTACAAGAATACCAGGCACATCGTCCTTTACGGTCGGAATTTTTTCGAGGCCATTGAGGTAAAGGGAGTCAACGCTCTGACCGAGGCACTTGAAAACGGCGCAAAACTCACTTACATAGACCCGAGGGTCACTGTCACGGCCACCAAATCGCAACGTTACTGGATGATCCGTCCCGGCACCGATCTTGCCCTCAACTACGGCCTGATCCACATAATCCTGAGAGACCGGCTATACGACGCCGAATACGTGAACCGCTGGGTTGCGGGCCTTCAGGAACTGCAGGAGTTCATCCAGCCCTACACACCCCGGTGGGCTGAAAAGGAGACGGGAATACCGGCATCGGAAATGGAGGCGCTCGCCCGGGAAATGGACAAGGACAGACCTTCGGTCATTTTCCATTTCGGGTACAGGGGAGCCAACCATACCAATGAGATTTATATGCGTCGGTCGATCCTCATCCTCAACGCCCTTATGGGAAGCATTGAGGCAAAGGGGGGAATTTTCCTCAAAAAGGGGCCGGGAGAGGTTGGGAAAAAGCCCGCTCGCAAGCTCACGGAACAGGATTTTCCCGGGATCAACGTACCCAGGTTCGACAAGGTGGGCACCCCTGACTTCCCCCTCCCTGATCCAGCCCATGGTGTTGGACAGATCCTTCCCTACGCCATACTTGAGGAAGATCCCTACCCCCTGAAGGCCCTGATCAACTACCGCTTTGACCCCCTCATGTCCATCCCCGATACGAATCTGACCAGAAAGGCCCTGGACAAGCTGGACCTGATCGTAACCATTGACATTAACTACAGTGATATCGCCTGGTACTCGGACGTGATACTGCCGGAATCCACATATCTGGAGCGGACCGATTGCGTCCAGCAGGCCAACGGCCTCAAACCCCAGATCTTTTTGAGGCAGCAGGCAGTGACTCCCCGCTACGATACCAGACCGGGCGCCATCATCCTTAAACAGATAGGCGAACGCCTGGGCATTGGGAACTATTTTCCCTACCGTACCATGGAGGATTTGGTCATATGGCAGTTGGAGGGAACCGGGTTCTATATTGAGGATTTCAAGAAAAAGGGTTTTGTGGCCTACACCGATAGACAGATCTTCTGGGACCGAAAGGACGGCATCAAATTCAAGACCCCTTCAGGAAAGATAGAGTTGGTGTCGTCCCTGCTTGAGGATGCTGGATTCGAGTCCTTTCCTGCCTACGAACCAATGCCCTCGCCCCCTGAGAATCAGTTCAGACTTGTTACGGGACGTTGCGCCCTTCATACCCATATCTCGACCCAGAATAATCCATATCTCAACGAAATCGCACCTGAAAACGTACTCTGGATCAACGTGGAAAAGGCCGATGAGCTCGGCATAAATGACGGGGGAATGGTGAAGGTGACCTCCGAACGGGGCGCGGGGATGGTCAAGGCATTCGTGACAGACCTCATCCATCCAGAGGCGGTTTTCTTGATGCACGGATACGGACATCAGGCCCAGGCAGCCACCCGTTCTTTTAACAAAGGCATTAATGACGGGCTCCTCATGGAAAATATATCCGACATGATCGGAGGAAGTCCCGCCTTTCATCACACCTGTGTCTGTGTAAATCCGGCCTGAATATAGTATCCGGCCAAATGGGGGGAACATGATGAGTAAATATTACCTTTTTCAGGATACGAAAAAATGTATCGGCTGCCATAGTTGTGAAGTGGCCTGCAAGAGCAGCAAAGATCTTCCCGTAGGCCCCAAGCTCTGTGAGATCATCACCATAGGACCGACCTTCGTAGGAGGCCTCCCGAAAGCAGCCTATACCTTTATGCCGTGCTTTCACTGTGAAGACCCCTGGTGCGTGGCCGCATGTCCTACCGGCGCCATGCAGAGGAGGGAGAAGGACGGCATAGTCTTCCTGGACCCGACACTATGTGTGGGCTGCAAAACCTGCATGTCGGCCTGCCCCTGGGGCGCGCCCCAGTGGAACCCCGAGACCGGGAAGGCCGTCAAGTGTGATTACTGCATTGACCGGATTGACAGGGGCCAGCAGCCGGCATGTGTCACCGTATGCACCACTCACTGCCTTCACTTCGCCCCGGCCGAGGCAGCGCCGCGGATCAGACGAGAGCGCTATGCAAAGGCCATGACCTCCCTGGAATGAATCCTTAAAATGCCTTTACGGCACTATCTGATTGCAGGATGATTGTCCCATGCCCAGCGGAACATGCCCGGTAGCTCAGACCATAAATAGGCTTTCAGATACCCTCTCAGGGGATTTTCTTAAAAACGCGAAATGCAGGCAACGTGTGGAGGAGCTGCTCAAGCTGTTTCAGGATATCTCTTCCGGGAGAGGAGGGGCCGATCACCTTGCTGCCATACAGGACCTGTCAGAGGCCCTGATCCATGACGGCCCTGAAGGGCCATGCAGAGAGACCGGCATGGGTATCTCCGCCGACCTGGAAAAACGCCGGGAGGTCTTCCAGAGTCACCTGAAAACACGAAACTGCCCGGACGCCGCCTGCGTCAAACTTGCCCCGGCGCCCTGTCAGATGGCATGCCCAGCCGGCATCGATGTCCCAAGCTACATAAGCCTCATAGCGCAGGGCCGTGACGCCGAGGCTGTTGAACTTATCCGGAAAGACAATCCCTTTCCCTGGGTATGCGGTCTGGTATGCACCAACCCGTGTGAATTCATGTGCGTCAGGGGCAGGGTGGACAAGCCCGTGTCCATAAAATACCTGAAGGGGTTTGCCGCGGAAAGGGCCATGTCTGAGATGCGTTACACCAATCCTGAAAAGGCCCCTGACAACGGTCAAAAGGTATGCATTGTGGGCGCCGGCCCGGCCGGTCTCACATGCGCCTACTACCTGGCCCTGAAGGGGTACCGGCCCGTGATCATCGACGCCCTGCCCATGGCAGGGGGGATGATGATGGTGGGCATTCCCAGATATCGGCTGCCCAGGGAGGTGGTAGACCGGGAAGTGGCCATGATTGAGGAATTGGGTGTTGAGTTTCGTCTCAATACCCGCCTGGGTAGTGATGTAACCTTTGATGAACTGAAAAACCAGGGCTTTGAGGCCTTCTTCATAGCCATTGGTGCACACGCCTCCTATAAGGCGGGAATCCCGGGCGAGGACAGCTTCCCACAAGTCATCGACGCCATCGATTTTCTGCGCCGCGTATCGCTGGGTGACAGGCACATGCCCGGAAAGAAGGTGGCGGTGATCGGAGGGGGCAACGTGGCAATGGACGCGGCCAGGACTTTGGTCCGTCTCGGCTGCCATGAGGTACATGTTGTATATCGAAGGACCAGGGCTGAAATGCCCGCCAACGAAGAAGAGGTCCTTCAGGCCGAGGAGGAGGGGGTCAGGTTTTCCTTCCTGGCCATACCTGTGGAGCTGAAGGGTTCCAATGGAAGGCTGGAGGCGCTTCACTGCCTGAGAACGGAGCTGGGTCCCCCCGATGAGAGTGGACGAAGAAGACCGGTTCCGGTCGAGGGGAGCGATTACCTCCTGAATGTGGACGCGGTTATTCCCGCCATCGGACAGACCGTCGACCGCAACGGGCTGAGCGAACTGGGGGCACTGAAATGGACCAAGAGGAACACCGTCAGTGTCGATATAGCGACCATGGCAACCGGAATGGACGGGATCTTTGCCGGCGGAGACCTTGTTTCCGGGCCTGCTACGGTTGTGGAGGCTATCGGAGGAGGAAAGAGGGCTGCGGAGGCCATAGACCGCTACCTCTCAGGGACCCCGGGCCTCAGTATGCCACCAGTGCCGGTGCGCCGCGGCAGGGTTGACTTCATCGAGATCCCCGCATCAACAAAAATGGCCTTGAGAAGGCCAGAGATGCCCATGCTCAACGATGAGAGGAGGCGACTCACCTTTCAGCAGGCGGAACTTGGATACCCTGAAAACAGCGTGAGGGAGGAGGCCCGGCGTTGCCTCAGGTGCGACATCTGTACCAGGTGCGGGACCTGCGTTGACATATGCCGAAACAAGATGGGAATTGACGCCCTGAAACTGGGGTACCTGGAGTTTGACGACCCCGGCCCCACGGACCTGAGGATAACCGCCGAACGGTGTATTCTCTGCGGGGCATGCGCTGCCAACTGCCCCACCGGGGCCATGCGTATGCAGGAACGGGGGGACGAGAGGATCCTGAACCTGTGCGGGATCATTTTGAATCGACTCAAGGTTGAATTCTGCGAGGTCTGCGGCAAGGTGTTAGGCCCGGCCAAGTACCACGATTACATAAAAAACAGGGTTCAGGGAATCAGCAGGGATCTTAAGGACAAGACACTCTGTCTGGAGTGCGCTCGCAAGACTGCGGCGGAGAACCACGTGGAGATTTCTCCGCCACGCATCGTTGTGTAAGAGGGGGTTAATACAATGGAATTTCGAAGGGGACAGAGAATTGAAGTGTACAGGAAATCGGAGGATGAGACCTGGCAGGCTTATATGGACCGCTACGTGGGCCTGCACGGTGTGGTAACCGACCCTGATACGGTAAAAAACGACCCGGACGCCCTCATCGAAGTCACTCTGGACGGAGAGGGGACCCATCGTTTCCCTCAGGATTGTCTCCGTGCCCTGAACGTTTGAGAAATACGACATATATAGTGTTTCAGATAATGATTTTGGCAAGGCCAGAGGGAGGAATCGGAGTAAGTCGTACCCATAGTACATCGTCGACGATTCCGACCGATAACGCAGTCCAAAATCTTTATCTGGAAGTCTATGCGGCGTGTCCACCCAAAAGGGGGAGGTAAGAACCTATGCCCGTTAAAGATCTGTTGGAAGAGCACGGTCGGTACGCAGCAAAACTCGACGGCACATGTTCGCTGGAGGACGCCATCAAACTGATGACCGACAGAGATATCAGCGCCCTGATCGTCATGGAGGAAAACCGTCCGGTGGGCATCTTTACTGAAAGAGACGTTCTGCTAAGCCATGTGAGATTTGATCAAAAACCGTTTTCGGAGATCAAGCTCAAAAACGCCATGACACGCAGGATGATTGTGGCAAGACCTGGTGACGAAATTGACAACACCATATGTTTAATGATCCAGTCGGGCATAAGGCATATCCCTGTAGTAGAAAAAGGGGAGATCATCTCCATTCTGAATATCTGCGATCTTGCACATCACCAGGTGGGGGATCTGGCCACCGAACTCCACTATCTGGAAGAGTACCTCTCCGAACTCCATGAAGCCGGTCGCGACTGAAGCCGAGGACATTGGGGCCTATGAAAACAGTTAGGTTTAAAATCGACGGTCGTGAAATTGAGGCCCAGGAGGGCATATCGGTCCTGGCTGCTGCAAGATCAAACGGCATCAGAATTCCGACACTCTGTTACCACAGCGCGCTCAAGCCCATAGGCGCATGCAAGTTGTGCGGTATTGAAGTCAAAGGGCGCGCCGGGAAGTGGAGGATCCTGCTTTCCTGCATTCTCAGGGTCAGGGAGGGGCTGGAAGTAAGGACCCAAAGCAAATCGGTAATAAAGGCACGAACCACCGCCTTCAGAAACCTGCTGTCCATGGCGCCCCAGTCCAAGTTCATAAGGAATCTGGCGGAGGAGTATAACATCGATCTTGGACCTACCCCCGACGGTTGTATAAGATGCCGCCTCTGCATTCGGGTATGCAAGGAAATCGTTGGAGCAGGCGCCCTCAAGATGGAGAAGCGCAATGGGATCAGTTATGTTACGCCCGAAGAAGGCCTTTGTATCGGATGCGGAACATGCGTCAACCTATGCCCCACGGACGCTATCCAGATGACCGACAGGGAGGGGAACAGGATCATCTCCATCCGTGATGAAACCATAGGGGTACACGCCCTTGAAAGGTGCGAAGCATGCGGCAGCTACTTTGCATCCCGGAAGTTCATCAAACATGTGAGCGAACTCACATCCACCCATACCGATCTGAAGGAACACCACCTCTTCTGCCCCACCTGCGCCAAACTTTTTTCAAACCGTGTAAAGTCGTTTTCAAGGATCAGGCGTGGAGAGTGATGCCCCCCTCGGAAATCCCTGCCATTCTACAGCGGGAAAAGATAACAGCGACCGTGTCAGGATGGTCAGGCAAATATTTGCCGCCATTACGGGCAAGTACGATTTCCTGAACCATCTTTTAAGCCTCAGACGGGATATCTCCTGGCGCCGTTTTACCGTAGATAAGATGGAATTCTTCAATACCCGCAGGCTCCTGGATGTGGCGACCGGGACCTGCGACCTGGCCATTGAAGGGGCTGTTCGTTATCCTCACATACATGTGACGGGGATAGATTTTGTACGGGAGATGCTGGAGAGGGGCTTTGAAAAGGTTCAACAGAGGGGCCTTTCCTCGAGGATCGACCTGGTGCACGGGGACGCCCTCCATCTTCCCTTTCCCGATGGAAGCTTTGACGTGGCCGCCATGGCCTTCGGAATACGTAACATCCCCCACAGGATGAGGGCCCTTTCCGAACTGAGGAGAGTGGTGGTCCCTGGCGGCCAGATACTAATCCTTGAACTCACCCTTCCCCAGGGCCCACGGTTCAGAATATTCTACCGGATTTACCTGAAGGGGCTCATACCACTCCTCGCAAGGGTTCTGTCACCTGACCCGGGGGCCTACCAGTACCTGGGCGAGTCCATCATGAACTTTCCCACTACCTGGGAGTTTCAGGGAATGATGGGAGATGCGGGCCTTGTGAACGTAGAGGCCTACGCCCTGACATACGGGATATCCCATATGTTTGCGGGGCATAAGCCCAAGGGACCTGCCACGGGACCATCAAGTTCCACCGACGTAGCCTTTTGACCCGTCATTTTCAACAAAACCCGCCTTCTCCAGCCGGTATCTCAGGGAACGCAGGTTGATGCCCAACAGTTCGGCGGCCCTCCGCTTTGACCCACGGGCAATCTCCATGGCCCTGGAAATATAATCCCTTTCAATTTCCCACATAACCTCGTCCAGCCGGATCCCTTCCGGTCCCAGATCAGGCGTCCGGTTTATTCTCTCAAGCCCCCTTTCTCTCAGGCAGGAGAGGGCAAGGCTGTCGGGCAGGACTATCTTAGATCTCTCCAGGGCAACACTTCGCTCAACAATATTCTCCAACTCCCTCACGTTCCCGGGAAACGAATAGTTGTTCAGGATATCCATGGCATAGGTGGAGATCTTTCTGATGTCCTTTCCCATTTCCATGGAGAATTTCTCAAGAAAATAGTGGGCCAGGAGGGGCAGATCTCCCTCCCTGTCTCTTAACGGTGGGATATTTATGGGAATAACGTTCAGTCGGAAGTAGAGGTCTTCCCTGAAGTTATTATCAATGACCTCCCTTTCAAGATCCCTGTTGGTGGCTGAAATGAAACGGACGTCAACGGTCTTGACCTGAGTGCCGCCCACCGCGGTGAAGGTCCTGTCCTGGACCACCCTCAGGAGTTTCACCTGAATAACCAGGGAAAGCTCACCCACTTCATCTAAAAAAACTGTACCTCCGTGGGCAGTATCAAACAGCCCCTCCTTGTCTATCAAGGCCCCGGTAAATGCACCCTTCCTATATCCGAACAGTTCGCTCTCTATGAGGCTCTCAGGGATTCCACCGCAGTTGATCACAACAAAGGGCTTATCACGTCTCTCGCTAAGGCTGTGAATTGCCCTGGCTACAAGTTCCTTTCCTGTCCCGCTCTCACCGGAAATGAGGATGTTCGTCCTTGTCTGCGAGACCCTTTCAACAAGATCGTATATCTTTCTCATCTGGGGGCTTTCCCCCACCAGGGACCCGAAATGGAGATCGATTTTCGGACCCACGCCCTTTTCTTTAGGCCCTGTCCTGGATCCAAGTGCGTCCCTGATCACCCTCTTGAAGTCAAGGACCTTGAAAGGCTTTGGGATATAATCGTAGGCACCTTCCTTCATGGCCTCCACAGCGGTCTCGGCACTGGCAAAGGCCGAGATCAGGACGACCGTGGCCCCTGGATCAACGTCCTTGGCCTTTTTCAGGACGCCTATGCCGTTGATGTTCCGCATACGGATATCTGTAATAATCAGGTCAAAGGACTCCCGGTCCAGGATATGGCAGGCCTGCTCACCGTCATGGGCAACGGTCACCCGGTACCCTTCCTGAACAAGCATGATTTCCAGGAATTCCCGCATACTCTCCTCGTCGTCAACTATCAGGATCTTGAATTTATCTTCTCCAGACAATCTTTCCCCCAACCATGGTCAGGTTATTTCTTCCTTTGAGCCTCTGCCCTATGAAGGGGGAATTCTTGCTCTTTGACAGGATCTGGTCTTCTTCAAACAGATACTGTTCCCCTGGATCGATCAGGGCCAGATCGGCCTCCCCTCCTTGAACGAGGCGGCCACCGCTGAGTCCCAGGATCCGGGCAGGACTGAAGGATAGTTTTTTTACGGCTTTCGCCAGGCTCAATACCCCCTCCCTGACCAGGGCCAGGGTAAGGGGCAGGGCGGTCTCAAGACCTATCATTCCGAAGGCGGCCTGCTCAAAGGGGACCTGTTTCTCGCGGGAGCCATGAGGGGCATGGTCAGTGGCAATTACATCTATAACTCCCTCAGACAGTCCTTCCTTGATCGCCTCCATATCCCTGCGGGTCCTGAGTGGGGGGTTGACCTTGAATACGGGATTAAGGCCCTGAACTATGCCGTGGTCCAGGGTAAAGTAGTGTGGGGCGGTCTCTGCCGTAACCGGCAGACCCTCTTCCTTGGCCCTTCTGATTAATGACACCGATCCTGAGGTACTCACATGAGCAATATGAACGGGGGCGCCCGTGAGCCTTGACAGGGCAATCTCCCTGTACACGACGATCTCTTCACTGGCCGCAGGTATACCCTCCAGACCGATCCGGGCCGATACCTCTCCCTCGTTCATCACCCCTTTACCTGAGAGAACCTTATCTTCGCAATGGGAGATCACCTTCAGGCCGTGAACGGCTGCCTGTTCCAGTGCCCTTCTCATAAGCCCGCTGTTGGCAACAGGGAAGCCATCGTCCGACAGGCCAACGGCGCCTGCGTCTTTTAGCTCACTGAAATCGGTGAGGGTCTTCCCTCTCTGCCCCCTTGTGATAGCGGCAATGGGATGTACCCTTGCCAGGCCTGCCCTTTGCGCCTGATCGAGGATAAAGCGGGTGACAGACCCGCAGTCGTTAACAGGTCGGGTGTTGGGCATGCACGCAACGGCAGTGTAGCCCCCGGCAACGGCGGACCTTGCTCCGGTGGCAACGGTCTCCTTGTGTTCTTCTCCAGGTTCCCTGAAATGGACGTGCATGTCAACGAGGCCCGGCACCACAAGCATTCCCGAGGCCTCGATGATCCCCATCCCAGGAGGCTCCTCCCTGTAGGCCCCCGGGGGGGAAATCCCGGCTATCTTCCCCCCTTCAATCAGCAGATCAACGCATTTCACTGTTTCCGCAACTGGATCTACTAGGTTCCCGCCTCTGATCAGCAACATATCCATCACCTTGTCCGCAGGTCACGGACGACCAAAAAAAACCCCCTTGTCTTTTTTAGGACAAGAGGGTGATTATCGATGCTCTATGCAAAAGCATTTTTTTGATCTGCCTACCCTTTCCATGCAGGGCCCAGTACCACGGTGGTCTGGCCGACCGAAGGATTCATAACAGGTCATACTTTCATGTGTATAGGGTTTCAGATAATGATTTTGGCAAGGCCAGAGGGAGGAATCGGAGTAAGTGGTACCCATAGTACATCGTCGACGATTCCGACCGATAACGCAGTCCAAAATCTTTATCTGGAAGCCTATAATACGGCCATACGCACAGGCCCCGCATCAGGAGTAGATATTAGTCCTTTTCCTCCCCTCTTTTCTCTGTGTCTGACCGTTTGGCCTTTTTCTTCCTTGATTTCATTTCTTCGTCCGATGGGAGCAACTGAATAACTGAAACAGCAGCCCCGTCGCCCCTTCGGAACCCCTTCTTTACGATCCTGAGATAACCGCCCTGCCTGTCAAGATATCGATCTTTCAGGTCCCCAAAGAGCTTGTGAACCACTCCTTTGTCCTGCATGTATGCCAGGGCCTGGCGCCTTGCGTGTAGATCCCCCCGTTTGGCAAGGGTGATCATCTTTTCGGCCAGAGGTCTCATTGCCTTGGCCTTTGCATCGGTTGTAACAATCTGCTCCTGTTCGAACAGGGACGTCACCATATTTCGAAGCATGGCCCTGCGGTGACTGGTATTACGTCCCAGTTGTTTCCCTGCCTTCCTGTGCCTCATTTATCTTTTCCCTTTCCCTCTTACTGCCGTAAGGACTTGTCCTACCCGGTCTTCTCCTGTCATTGTTCCCTATTTCTCCCCATCTGCTTTCTTATCGTCCTGATCAGGTCCTTCCACCTGTTTTTCCTCTTCTCCGCCTTCTTCCTCATCAGGATCCTTGGGACTGGGAAAGTTATTCAGCTTCATGCCAAGAGAAAGACCCATCTCCTCGAGAATGGCCTTAATCTCGTTAAGAGACTTCCTTCCAAAGTTTTTAGTCTTCAACATCTCTGCGTCTGTCTTCTGCACCAGTTCGCCTATCAGTGTGATCTTGGCATTTTGCAGGCAATTGGCGGAGCGCACGGAGAGTTCGAGGTCTGAAACAGGCCGGAATAGGTTTTCGTTCGGGGCCTCGCTCTCCTCCTCCTCTTCCTCTTCCACCGGCTCAGGTTCTTCCTCAAAATTGATAAAGGGGTTCATCTGCTCCTTGAGAATTTTGGCAGCAAAGGCAACGGCGTCCTCGGGAAGTACGCTCCCGTCCGTCCAGACCTCCAGGGTCAACTTGTCATAATCGGTGACCTGCCCTACCCTTGCGTTGGTAACCACATAGTTGACCTTTTGAATGGGAGAGAAGACCGCATCCATGGGAATAACCCCAATGGGCATCTCCGCAGGCTTGCCGTTTTCCGCCGGGACGTAACCCTTTCCGGTTTTCACCACCATTTCCATATTCAGCCTGGCTTCTTCATTAAGGGTAGCTACATGCTGATCAGGGTTGAGCACCTCCACGTACTCGTTGGGCTCAATATCTCCAGCCGTAACCGTTCCTTTACCCTCCCGGTGAAGATAAATTACCGTTTCATCCACCTCGGTTACCTTCAGCTTTATCTCCTTCAGATTCAATATGATATCGGTCACATCCTCGAGGACGCCGGTAATGGTCGAGAACTCGTGAAGGACCTCATCAAACTTGACGGACACAATCGCCGCACCCTGAAGGGATGAGAGGAGAACACGCCGCAACGAATTTCCGATGGTGATTCCAAAACCACGTTCCAGGGGTTCGCATACAAATTTCCCATACGTGTTTGTATAACTTCCCTGATTTATTTCAATCCGCTTCGGCTTAATCAACTCGCGCCAGTTTTTGCTTTTTTGATCTGACAAGAAGGCCTCCAGCATTTTCTATTTACGATTTTTAATCGATAGTCTTGAACGTCAGAACATCGACCACGGGACATAGAGACCCTATTTGGAATACAACTCAATGACGAGCTGTTCCTGAATGGGCATGGTCAGATCTTCTCGACTGGGAAGGGCTTTCAGCGTTCCCGTGACCTTCTCCTTATCAACATCAATCCAGTCCGGCACCCCTCTCCTCACCACGGTCTCCATTGCCTCAACAATCTGGGCCACCTTCCTGCTCTTTTCTTTCACCCCGATCTCATCTCCGGGTTTTACCTGATAGGAGGGGATGTTGACCTTTTTGCTGTTTACCAGGAAGTGGCTGTGCCTGACCAGTTGCCTTGCCTGTTTCCGGGAAGCAGCAAAGCCCATCCTGTAGACCACGTTGTCCAACCGCGATTCAAGCAGCAGGAGCAGGTTTGTGCCTGTAATGCCTTTCTGCCTTTCCGCGCGGTCATAATAGCCTCGGAACTGCTTTTCAAGCAGCCCGTAAATCCTCTTGACCTTCTGTTTCTCCCTGAGCTGAATCCTGTAGTCAGAGAGCTTTCCTCCCCGCCGCTGTCCGTGCTGCCCCGGGGCGTACGACCTTCTCTCAAAAGCGCATTTATCACCGTAGCAGCGGTCACCCTTTAAATAAAGTCTCAGATTCTCACGTCGGCATAACTTGCACGAAGAATCGGTATATCGAGCCAAAACATCCCTCCTGCCCTGATCATTGGTTGTAAGTTATCCGTTTCCCGACCCTTAACCCCTACACTCTTCGTCTTTTCGGAGGGCGGCATCCGTTATGGGGAATAGGCGTTACATCCCTTATAACAGTAACGGTGAAGCCTTCTACCTGCAGAGAGCGCAGGGCGGCTTCTCTGCCCACACCTGGGCCCTTAACCCGCACCTCCGCCACCCGCATACCCTGATCCATTGCCTGCCTGAGGGCGTCACGCCCGGCAAGCTGAGCGGCGAACGGGGTGCTCTTTCTCGAGCCCTTGATACCACCCCTTCCAGCGCTGGACTGGGCGATCACATTCCCATTGGGGTCGGTAATAGTGACAATGGTGTTGTTAAAGGTGGATTGGATATGGATAATTCCGGAGGGCACATTCCTCTTTTCCCTCTTGCTCCTGCTCCTCTTTCTCGACGTTCTTGCCATTTCCGGTTCCCTCTGATTACTATTTCTTCCTCTTCGACATCACAGATCTGCGGGGGCCCTTTCTTGTCCTTGCATTGGTGCTGGTTCTCTGTCCCCTCACCGGCAGACCTCTCCTGTGCCTCAGTCCACGATACACGCCGAGATCCATCAATCTCTTAATGTTCATGGAGATCTCCCTTCGGAGGTCTCCCTCAACCTTATACTTCTCGTCGATGACTTTCCTGATACCTGTAATCTGCTCCGGCGTCAGATCATCCGATTTGGTATCCCAGTCTATCCCAGCCTCTGAGAGTATTTTCTGCGAAGAGGTCCTCCCGATCCCGTAGATATAGGTGAGGGCGATCTCTATCCTCTTTCCTCTTGGTAAATCGACACCCGCGATTCTTGCCAATCTCTGACTCCTCTTTTCCCTGATGTTCTCCGCCTGACACCCTTAGTGCCTTATCTCCTGTCTTTCTGTCACAAAAACCAAGAAAACCTTTGCGTCTTTGCGTCTTTGCGCGAGGCCATTTGGGTTGCAGGCGTGGTCCGCGTTAGGCATGCCCGTCACTGAAATCTGCGCTTCAGGCCTGCTCACCACAGCACCTGTCATCCCTGTCTCTGCTTATGACGCGGGTTCTCACAGATGACCCGAGTGACGCCATGTCGCCGAATGATCTTGCATTTGATGCATATCTTCTTAATTGAAGGTCGTACTTTCATGATGAAAACCCCTGTCTATCTCATTTAGCCCCTGTGCCGGCTGGCTCATCTGGTTCTCATTCCCGGCTGCCCCGGTAAACGATCCGGCCCTTTGTCAAATCGTACGGGGAGAGTTCCACCACCACATCATCCCCGGGCAATATCCTTATGAAATGCTTTCTGATTCTACCGGAAATATGACATAAGACACGATGACCGTTCCTGAGTTCAACCCTGAACATGGCACTGGGTAGGGTTTCAATAACAATCCCTGCGACTTCAATGGTCTCTTCTTTGGGCATTTCCCTGTGCCTATACCCTGTTCGGTTCAAGGACTATTGGTGTTATAATGAATCTATCGTGCCTTCCCAAACCCCTTTTTCATAAAGCTCTCATAGTGCCGGGTCAGCATGTGAGACTCTATCTGGTTTGTGGTATCCATTGCGACCCCCACCACGATCAGCAGGGCGGTTCCACCAAAGTAGAACGGAACGTGGAGCTGATAGATAAGGATAGTGGGCAACACGCAAACGGCTGATACGTAAATGGCCCCTGAGAAGGTCAGCCTTGTCAATACCCTGTCAATATACTCGGCAGTATTCTTTCCAGGCCTGATTCCAGGGATAAATCCCCCCGATCTTTTCATATTATCCGCCACATCCACCGGGTTAAAATGCACGGCCGTGTAAAAATAGCAGAAGAAGAATATGAAGGTCACATAGATGAGCGTATACACAATGTGTCCGGGGGCCAGGGCGTTGACCACACTCTGAAGCCAAGGGTACTCGTCAACACTCAGGAAATTGGCGATGGTCGCTGGAAACATGATGATTGACGACGCGAAGATAGGGGGAATCACGCCTGCGGTATTCACCTTAAGGGGGAGGTGGGTGGTCTGCCCCCCGTACATCTTACGGCCAACCACCCTCTTTGCGTATTGAACCGGAATCCTCCTCTGGCCCCTCTCAACAAAGACAATGGCCCCCACCACGGCAACCATCATGGCAACTATAAGCACCATGAAGAAAGGGGTGACTTCACCGGTACTCATCAGCCGAAAGCTGTTTGCAACCCCCACCGGAAACCCGGCAACAATACCGGAAAAGATTATAAGCGAAATCCCGTTCCCAATACCCCTCTCGGTAATCTGCTCCCCAAGCCACATGAGAAACGAAGTCCCGGCGGTCAGGGTGATGACCGTAAGGAGCCTGAACCCCCAGCCTCCCACGGGAACTATCATGGCCCCGCCCGGGCTTGTCATGTTCTCAAGCCCCACGGCAATACCGAACCCCTGGATAATACTTAAGATCACCGTTCCGTAACGGGTATACTGGGTTATCTTTTTGCGGCCCTGCTCCCCCTCTTTTTTCAGTTTCTCAAGGTAAGGCACCACAACGGTCATAAGTTCCAGTATGATGGAAGCGCTGATATAGGGCATGATTCCAAGGGCCATCACAGACATCTGGCTCAGGGCGCCTCCGGAAAACATGTCGAACAGGCCGAAAAGGGTCCCCTGCTTTGAGCTGAAAAAAGCAGCTAGTGCTGTCCCGTCAATCCCCGGGGTGGGGATATGGCATCCTACCCTGTAGACCGCCAACATGAGAAGGGTAAAGATTATCTTCTTCTTCAGCTCCGGTATCTTGGTGATATTTTGAAAACCGCCTATCATATGCTTGTCCCGTCTTATCCGATTGTTATATGAGCTCCACCTTGCCGCCGGCAGCCTCCACCTTTTCCCTGGCCGCCCTGCTGATCTTATTTATTCTTATAACAACGGGATGGCTGATCTCACCGCCCCCTAAAAGCTTGACGCCACCCATCACCTTTTTTACGGCTCCGGCCGCTTTAAGGGCCTCGGCATCAAGCACGGCGTTCGGTTCAAAGCGGTTCAGGTCCTCAACGTTCAGAATAGCGTACTCTTTTCTGAAAATATTTGTGAAACCCCTTTTGGGAAGACGTCTGTGAAGCGGCATCTGGCCACCCTCAAAACCGGGCCGCACCGTGCCACCCGAGCGGGACTTCTGTCCCTTGTGGCCCCTGCAGCAGGTCTTTCCATGTCCTGAACCGGGACCTCTTCCTACTCTCTTTCTCTTCTTTCTGGAACCCTCAGCGGGTGAAAGCTCATTGATCTTCATCCCTTTTCCCCATATCTCGGTCGATCCTGACAAGAAACAAGACCTTCTGGATCATACCTCTGATGGCGCGAGTATTTTCTACCTCAACGGTCTTGTTGAGCCTGGTCAGGCCCAATCCCTTCAAGGTCTCGCGAATCTTCCTGTTTTTCCCTATGCCGCTTTTTACAAGAGTCACTTTAATCGTTTCAGCCATTACTGCTTCTTCCCTCAGGTCCTTAACTTGAACTCAGAATGAACTCCATTGATCTGCAGCCGGCAGCGAGTCCCGCTGGAAGGCTAAGCCGCGGCCTGGTCAACCGCCTTGCCCCTGCGCTGCATGATTTCCTCGGGACTCCGCAAGGAACGCAGACCCTTTATGGTCGCCTTCACAATATTATGAGGATTATGGGAACCCAGGCATTTCGTAAGTATATTCTGGACGCCCGCCGCCTCTAAAACCGCCCGGACAGCTCCACCGGCAATAAGACCTGTGCCCTGTCCTGCAGGTTTCAACAAGACACGTCCTGCCCCTGATTTGCCTATCACCTCATAGGGAATTGAAGTATCA
>DREN01000388.1 GCA_011051075.1 Deltaproteobacteria bacterium
GGTAGCAGGCAAAAAAAGCCTGCTACCATCCACCGTGCTCGCGGGTCAGCGCCGCGATTATACCATTTTGAGGCATACATATGTCTGTTGACTTGAACGGTTCAATAGTTGGGTTCCCTAAGGAATGGCATTCATTTTTCGAGAGACACCCGTCATGGCCAACAGTGCTGAGAAACGGTGCGACCAGGGGGACGTCCTTAAATAATAAAATAACTTAACATCGACTGCTTTTGCTGGTATCTTGCGGGCATGCCTAGAACGGGACGAAGGGACGCCCTTAACTTTTTAACTTAAGGGCGTCCCCAAAAACGAAATCCTGCGTTGACCCAACGTAGAAACTTCCCTCAATTTCTGACTGGATTATGTACACGTAGTAGCAGCCCATACACAAAAAAACCTGTCACGCCGGTAACCGCTCGTAACAGGTTTGGGTAATTTCTGGCGGGGACGACGAGACTCGAACTCGCGACCTCCGGCGTGACAGGCCGGCGTTCTAACCAGAACTGAACTACGCCCCCGTATTTTGGTGGTAGGCGGAACGGGGTTTGAACCCGTGACCCCCGGCTTGTAAGGCCGATGCTCTCCCACTGAGCTACCCGCCTGAACTGAAACCGGAACAGGAGTTGGTACCAGTTTCTCTTTCCTTTGTCAAGATATTTCGAACGTTTTTTGGTTGTTCAGTGTGCGGTCACGCTTGCCAGAGCCCGTTCCTCCCTCTGAACAATATCCGCAAAACTAAAGGGTTCGCATTTCTCTTCAGGATCGAACAGGTGACAGTCCTCACCGAGGATAAGGGCCTCTTTGAGGACATCATCCATATGTTCCACAAAATCCAGTTCCACCTTTCTGAGGATTTTCTTTGGAATCTCAGCCACATCCTTTTTGTTTTCCGAGGGTATCAGGACCTTGGTCACACCACCCCTGTGGGCAGCGAGTATCTTTTCTTTCAGCCCTCCTATGGGAAGAACCCTCCCCCTCAGTGTTATCTCGCCCGTCATGGCAATATCACGGTTTACCGGTAAGCTCGTGAGGGCGGAAGCAATGGACGTGGCAATGGTAATGCCAGCAGAAGGCCCGTCTTTTGGAATGGCCCCCTCAGGGACGTGGATATGGATATCAACCTTTTCATAGAAATTATCAGGCAGATTCAGGCTCCTTGCCCTTGACCGTATATAACTGAGGGCGGCCTGGGCCGACTCCTGCATGACCTCGCCTAACTTACCTGTCAGGACCAGATTTCCCTTTCCAGGCATTATGGCGGCCTCTGTCTGGAGAAGCTCACCGCCCACGTCTGTCCATGCCAACCCGGTGGTCACACCCACACAATCTTTCTCCTCGGTCCGCCCGTAGCGGTACTTGGGGACCCCGAGATACTTTGCTATGGACCTGGCCTTAACAGAAATCATCCCCCTCTCACCCTTTTTCACGACCTCCTTGGCCACTTTTCTGCAGATTGAAGAGATCTCCCGCTCCAGATTTCTGACCCCCGCCTCACTTGTGTACGTTCGAATGATGGTCTGGATCGCCTTATCGGTAAAGGAGATATCTTCAGGCCCAAGACCGTTTTGCTCTATCTGCTTTTTCACAAGAAAATACCTGGCAATGTTGAGCTTCTCATACTCCGTATAACCGGGAAGCCTGATAACCTCCATCCTGTCCTGGAGCGGCACCGGGATATTGTGCAGGTTGTTTGCCGTTGTAATAAAGAAAACATCGGAGAGGTCGTAGTCAAGATCCAGGTAATGATCGCTGAAGGCCACGTTCTGCTCTGGATCAAGCACCTCTAAGAGGGCTGCAGAGGGATCCCCCCGGAAATCGGTGCTCATCTTGTCTACCTCGTCCAGGCAGAATACGGGATTGTTAGACCTTGCCTTCTTCAGATACTGAATAATCTTCCCCGGCATGGCCCCTATATAGGTCCTTCTATGACCCCTTATCTCGGCTTCATCCCTGACCCCCCCGAGGGAGAGGCGGATAAATTTTCTGTCCGTGGCCCTTGCCACGGACTTGGCCAGGGAGGTCTTCCCGACGCCGGGGGGGCCCACCAGGCAGAGGATAGGACCCCTTATCTTCCTGGTCAGCCGCTGTACCGCCAGGTACTCCACGATCCTCTCTTTGGGTTTTTCAAGGCCGTAGTGGTCTTCCTCAAGGATAGCCTCTGCCTCCTCAATCTCTAATTTGGACTTTGTCTTGTCAAACCAGGGGAGATCAAGGATCCAGTCGATGTAGTTACGCACCACAGCGGCCTCCGCCGACATGGGGGACATCATCTTAAGCTTCTTGAATTCCTGCTTTACCCTCTGATGGGCCTCCTTGGTCAGCCTTTTGCGCTTGATCTTTTTCTGCAGGTCGTCTAACTCGGCCTTAAAATCATCCTTGGTCCCCATCTCCTTCTGGATGGCCCGTATCTGCTCGTTGAGGTAGTAGTCCTTCTGGGTCTTTTCCATCTGTTTCTTGACCCTTGTCCTCAACCTGTGTTCGAGACGGAGTATATCAACCTCACCGCTTAGTTTTTCATACAGCTTATTAAGCCGCTGGGTCAGATCCACCGCCTCAAGGATCTCCTGCTTGTGAGCGACCCTCAGGGCCAGGTGACCGGCTATGGTATCGGCCAGGCGTCCGGGTTCCTCTATGGACGTCACTGCCGAGACTATCTCTTTGCCGATCTTGTTGTTGAACTTGGCATACTCCTCAAAACTGCCGTTGATGGAGCGTACCAGGGCCTCAACCTCAGGGGAGGAAACCGGGGTTTCCATACATCTGGCCACCTCCACCATAAAAAAGCCCTGTTTGTCCATGAAGTTCTCTATCTTGCCCCGTTCTTTCCCTTCAATAAGGGCCTTCACCGTTCCATCCGGGAGTTTCAGGAGCTGAAGAACCGTGCCCAGGGTACCAAAACCGAAAATATCCTTTGGGGATGGATCATCAACCTTGGCGTCCGCCTGGGTTGACAGAAAGATATGCTTATCATGGGCCAGCGCGTGCTCAAGGGCCCTGATGGACTTGTCCCGCCCCACAAACAGAGGCACCACCACGTTTGGAAATACAACAACGTCCCTTAACGGCAGCAGGGGATAAAAATGCCTCTCCTTGGCGATGATGTCAGCCGGTTCATTTTTCTCATAATCTAACATGGTATTATCCAAATTTAGCCTCGTTTTCATAGAGCAGAAGAGGCGGTTCACCCTCGGTAACTACTTCTTCATTGATTATACATTCACTGATTTCCGGAATGGAGGGTATGTCATACATTATGTCGAGCATGGCGGACTCGAGAATCGCCCTCAGGCCCCGTGCCCCCGATTTTCGCCTAAGGGCGTCTCTTGCAATGGCTACCAGGACCTCATCGGTAAACCTGAGTTTAACGTTTTCCAGTTCAAAGAGCTTCTTGTACTGCTTGACCAGGGCATTCTTTGGCTCTTTGAGGATCCTTACCAGGGCGTCCAGACTCAGCTCGTCCAGGGTAGTGGTTATAGGGATCCTACCCACGAATTCAGGTATGAGGCCGAATTTCACAAGGTCTTCTGGCTGAACGTGGGTCATTATCTCGTTGACATCCATTTCACTCCGGCCCTTTATGTCGGCCTCGAATCCGATCAGCTTGCTGCCCAGACGGTTACTGATTATCTTGTCCAGACCGTTAAAGGTGCCGCCGCAGATAAAGAGGATATTGCTCGTGTCAACCCTCACAAAATCCTGCTGCGGATGTTTTCTGCCACCTTTGGGAGGAACGTTGGCCAGAGTCCCTTCGATAATCTTCAGCAGGGCCTGCTGAACTCCCTCGCCCGACACGTCCCTTGTAATGGAGGGGCTGTCAGATTTCCTCGCGATCTTATCTATCTCATCGATGTAAACGATCCCCCTGGACGCGGCCTCCACATCGTAATCAGCGAACTGCACAAGGTGAAGGATGATATTTTCCACATCTTCACCAACATAACCGGCCTCCGTCAATGTGGTGGCATCGGCGATGGTAAAGGGGACGTTCAATATCCTGGCCAGGGTCTGGGCCAAAAGGGTCTTGCCTGATCCGGTGGGGCCAATCAGAAGGATATTGCTCTTCTCGATCTCCACCCCCTCCATATCCACCTTTGTGTTGATCCGTTTATAGTGGTTATGAACCGCAACCGAAAGGACCTTCTTTGCCCTTTCCTGTTCTATCACGTACTGATCAAGGATCTCCTTTATCTCGGAAGGCTTCAGGAGACCACGGCCCCCCTCCTCCCCTTCCCTGCCGGCCTCTTCGTCAATAATCTCATTACACAGCTGAATACATTCATCGCAGATGTAGACAGAAGGACCCGCAATGAGCTTTTTTACCTCGTCCTGACTCTTTCCACAGAAAGAGCAGAGCAAATCATCGCTGGAAACGTCATTTTTACCCATAACTTCTCACCCATAGCCCGTCGGCAATATACTGTATAAGGTAAAGAGCCCAAAGCTGCCAAATGGTGCCAAACCCAGGCGTAACCGCACCTCTGAACTTTCCGGCCCATGGCCCCCTATTTCTTGTTTGAAAACTGCTCCTGCATCTCCCTCTTTGTTATGACCCTATCTATAATCCCATACTCCCTGGCTTCCTCGCTGCTCATGAAGAAGTCCCGCTCGGTATCTTTACGGATCTTTTCAATATCCTGCCCCGTATGTCTTGCCAAAATCGCGTTGAGCTCATCTCTCAGCTTCAATATCTCGCGGGCATGGATGTCTATGTCGGTGGCCTGACCCTGAGCGCCTCCCAGGGGCTGGTGTATCATGATTCTCCCATGGGGGAGGGAGTAGCGTTTGCCCTTTGTCCCGGCGGCCAAGAGGAGCGCTGCCATGCTCGTGGTCTGGCCCATGCAGATGGTGGTGATATCGGGTTTGATATACTGCATGGTATCGTAAATGGCCAGACCTGCAGTGACCGAACCTCCCGGCGAGTTCATGTACATGTTAATATCTTTGTCAGGATCTTCAGATTCCAGGAAAAGCATCTGGGCGATGACCGTGTTTGCCATGGAGTCAGCCACCTGTTCCCCCATAAATATTATACGATCCTTCAGGAGCCTCGAATAGATATCATAGGCCCTCTCTCCGCGGCTCGACTGCTCTATAACCATTGGTATCAGCATAGACTCAACTTGACCTCCTGTTCAGGGGCATTGCCCTAAGTGAGCGCCCCTTTTTCTACTTCTGAAATTTTAGCATGCTCTATAAGGTAGTTCAATGTTTTTTCCTTCAGCATCTCTTGTCTCAGGAAATCCACCTGACCCCTTACCTCATAGTATTTTTTGATGGTTTCCAGGTCCTGCCCCATCCTCTTTGCCAGTTTCTCGAACCCTTCTTCAAGGTCGTCCTCGCCTATGCTGATCTTATCCTGTTCGGCTATGCGGTCCAGGATGAGCATTTCTCTGACCCGTTTTTCCGCATCGGTCCTGAACTCCTTTCTCAGATCCTCCTCGGAAATACCCGCCTTTTCCAGGCTCGATCCGCCCCGTTCCAGATTTCCTCTGAACCTTTCCACGGAGAAATCTATCTCCCCCTCCACCATTGTCTCGGGCAGTTCCACCTCGGTTTCCCGGCTTATCTTCTCAAGGAGCCGGCCCTTCAGTTCCCTGTCGATCCGCTCCTCTTCCTGTGAAATAAGGGCCTTCCTCACCTCATCTTTGAGGCCGTCCAGGTCCTTAAGATCTGCCCCCAGATTCCTTGCAAACTCATCGTTCAGCTCCGGAAGCACAAGTTCCTTGATATCGATCACCCTCATCTTGAAATTGACCGTCTTTCCAGCAAGTTTCTTATCGTAGAAGTCCTCCCCGAAGTCGATACTGACCTCTGTCTCCGCTCCCTTTCCAAGCCCGATCAAGGCCTTATCAAACTCGGGATGAAAATCGTTCCTGCCCATCTTTACAAGGAGGTTAGCGGATTTGACCCCTTCCATGGGAAGCCCCCCCTCAAAACCCTCGTAGTCAACTACAACAAAGTCCCCATCCCTGACAGGCCTCTCTTCCTGGATGGAGTCCATTTTGCCGTTGGCTTCCCTGATCTCTTCAAGTCTTTTCTGGACATCTTCCTCAGTCACCGCCAATATCTCTTTTTCCAGTTCCAGGCCCA
Source organism: Deltaproteobacteria bacterium (assembly GCA_011051075.1). Taxonomy (GTDB): domain Bacteria; phylum Desulfobacterota; class DSM-4660; order Desulfatiglandales; family Desulfatiglandaceae; genus Desulfacyla. The sequence continues at coordinate 6,091 of DREN01000388.1, forward strand.
GGTAGTCCTCGACCTGGAATTGAGGACGGACCTCTATTATGGCTGAGTAAGAGAAATCCTGACCCTGTTTCAGAATCCCCTTTTCGATGACAGGCTGCCCAAGGGGAAAGGTGTTTGCCTCATCAATGGCCTTCGGAAAGGTCTCGGTCATCAGTTCTCGGGTCACATCGTCTATGACCTGTTCGCCGAAATAGCTTTCCAGGATCTTTCTCGGGACCTTACCCGGTCTGAAACCGGGGATCTTGGCCCTTTTCCTGATCTTGCCGTAGGCCTGGTTCAATCTCTTGTCCACCTCCTTGGACTCAATCTCAACGTGCAACCTCTTTTTAACAGGGCTGATCTCTTCCAGGGTAGTCTTCATATCTTCCTCTTCACTCCTCATCTGGATCTTACAGGAAAAATATTCCCTCTTACCACGGTACACCCGTAGAAGAGGGAAGCTTAAGCGCCAGGCGTATCATAAATTAAGAATGATTCTCCCAGTTTCAAGTCATGTGGCGCTGTTTCTGTTTTTTCCGGCACCTATAGACTTCCAGATAAAGATTTTGGACTGCGTTATCGGTCGGAATCGTCGACGACGTACTATAGGTACGACTTACTCCGATTCCTCCCTCTGGCCTTGCCAAAATCATTATCTGAAACCCTATAGGTCCTGGGCCTGTGGGGCCCGCTGGTGCGAGAGAGGGGACTCGAACCCCTACAGGATATCCCACTGGATCCTAAATCCAGCGCGTCTACCAGTTCCGCCACTCTCGCACTTGATCCACCGGCTCCCACGGTGGGGATAGCACCGCTTTGGCCCATGCCCTCCTTATTATTAAACGATTTTTCCTTGCATGTCAACCTTCTCGAGCGCCCTCCGGCAATCCCAGGCGTAACTCGGGAGCATAAGATTTCCCATTGCCTTTTCCCGGAGAATGTCATAATCATCTGAGCATCGTTCATCTGCCCGTAATACCGCTGACCGGGCCACGGACTCCGTTTTCGGACCGTTAGCAGACAAAGGATAGACCCTTGTGCCTCATACTCCTGGCCCTCCGGGCCCACCCTGTTTACAAACTCATAATGGCTGCGAACCGTGATGAGTTCTACGACCGACCCACGGCCCCCGCGTCCTTCTGGAGCGAGAGCCCCCACATCCTTGGGGGGCGGGATCTGCGGGCAGGCGGCACGTGGCTGGGGATCACCAGAAGGGGCCGGATCGCGGCCATCACCAACTACCGTGACCCGGCATCCCTGAAGCCACATGCACCTTCCAGGGGCAGACTTGTGAGCAGATTCCTTCAAGGCCATGGGACGACCGAGGAATATCTTGCCAAGCTGGAGAGTAAGGCCCACGAATATAACGGGTTTAACATAGTTGTGGGCGAGCGCGACCGGCTCTACTGGTATTCAAACAGGGGACATGGGGTAAGGGTCCTCGAACCCGGCATATACGGTGTCAGCAACCACCTGATAGATACCCCCTGGCCAAAGGTATTAAGGGGAAAGGCAGCCCTCAGAAAAATCCTCTCAAGGGAGGAGGACCCATCCAGGGGGGCCCTTTTCAGCATGCTACTCGACCAATCGGTCCCGGAGGATGAGGATCTGCCCGACACGGGTGTGGGAATCCAGTGGGAGAGGATACTCTCACCAGTGTTCATATCCAGCCGGGACTATGGGACAAGGTCTTCCACCGTTGTTCTAATCCACCAGGACGACCATGTGACCTTTATTGAAAGGACGTATTATTCTGGACAGAGAACACACAGGGAGGTGTCATTCAACTTTCAAATAACCGCATAATGGGTAAGGCGGAGGGAGAAACGGGAGGCTGCGGGAAAAAAGCCTCCTACTTGGCATACCCCACAGCCCTGGTCTCCCGGATCACCGTCACCTTGATCTGGCCCGGATAGGTGAGCTCCTTTTCGATCTGTTTCGCGATATCGTTGCAGAGCATGAAGGACTGATCATCGTCAACTATCTTTCCCTCCACCATAATCCTGATCTCCCGGCCCGCCTGAATAGCGTAAGACTTGCTCACACCATGAAAAGAGCTGGCAATCTTTTCAAGCTTCTCCAGCCTCTTAACGTAGGATTCCAGCATCTCCTGGCGTGCGCCCGGTCTTGCCCCGGACAGGGTATCAGCCGCCTGCACAAGGACCGCCAACACAGACTCGGGCTGCACGTCTTCATGATGGGCGGCTATGGCATGAATCACCTGGGGTGTCTCACCATGCCTTCTTGCCAGATCAGCCCCGATGGTGGCGTGGGGACCCTCCACCTCATGGTCCACCGCCTTTCCGATATCGTGAAGAAGTCCTGCCCTTTTTGCCTGCTTAACGTTCACCCCCAGCTCTGCCGCCATGATGCCGCAGAGGGAGCTTACCTCTATTGAATGCTGCAGCACATTCTGAGCGTAACTGGAACGGTACTTGAGTCTTCCGATGAGCTTCACAAGTTCATGGCTAATGCCGTGGACACCTACGTCGAAGGTGGCCTGTTCACCGGCCTCCTTGATACTGGTCTCGATCTCCTTATTCGCCTTTGAGACCACCTCCTCTATCCTGGCGGGATGAATCCTTCCGTCATCTATCAGCCTCTCCAGGGAAACCTTTGCCACCTGCCTTCTCACGGGATTAAAGCCGGACAGGATGACCGCCTCAGGGGTATCATCGATGATCAGATCTATACCGGTGGCTGCCTCAATGGCCCGAATATTTCTGCCCTCTCTCCCGATGATCCTCCCCTTCATCTCCTCGTTTGGAAGGTTCACCACGGAGACCACCCTTTCAGAGGCGTAATCCCCGGAATACCTCTTTACCGCCAGGGCAATGATCTCCTGGGACCTGCGATCCGCCTCAGATCTGGCCTCGTTTTCGATTCTCCGTATCAGCTTTGCCGCGTCATGCTTGGCCTCCATCTCCATGGAGTTGACCAGGATCTGTTTTGCCTCTTCCGCGGAAATCCCCGCCAACCGCTCCAGCTCTCTTCTCTGCTCCGCCACAAGGCGTTTATGCTCTTTCTCGCGTTTCCTTATCTCCCTTTCGATCTTCTCTACGCCTTTCTCCTTTTCAGCAAGCCTCTCCTCTCTTGTTTCCAACTGCTCGATCTTCTTGTCCAGGGCCTCTGTCTTGTTCAGCAGACGCCTCTCCTGGATCTTCAGGGCCTCCCTCTTCTCCTTTGTCTCCTTCTCAAATTCGAGCTTCATCTGGTAGAGGGTGTCCTTGGCCTGGAGAGCGGCCTCGCGTTTTGTGGTTCTGGCCTCTTTCTGGGCCTCGGCCAAGACCTTCTTAGAGTAAGTTTCTATGGCCTCTATCCTGCTTTCCACAAGCCTCTTGCGGACAAGAAAGCCGATAACAACCCCGGCGGTCAGCCCTCCCACTGCAAGTATAGCTATATAAACGGCGCCTAAATCCATCATGATTTCACGCTCCTAAGAAAAATAGATCATCACCCGCACAAGAGTCCCCAATATGCCCTGAGCATCAGTCCCGGCGAGACCGGGGCGTATTGGGGCTTGTTGAGGACTGAGGATGAAAGGGAAAGGGAGCAACCCGGAGCGGCACGGGGGCCGCTCGGATTACTAAGGAAGGGATAATGGGGACAAAAACCATCCCCTGAGAGATGAGCTACTTTACAGATCCTTCAGTAAACTCTCGACAATAATTGACACCATTCACACAGCACCCAAAATATCAGTAGACTCAATCAATATATCGCAAACACCTCAGTGTAATTATCCCGAATAACCCTTAATCCCCATATATTAACTCCCCGAAACATAAAGGTTTCGGAGAAACATGATCCCGCGCATCTGCAAACACGGTAGATTTCCCATTGCCCTTCAGGGGCTTGGAAGGTTCAGGGTAGAGGCCCTCCCCCATTGAGTTCAAGCGGCAACCACAATCAAATAGGAGTGGCTTTGCCGATCCTTAGCTGCCGGAGGCCCCGATTTTCGCTGTCCTCTCATGAGCGCAGGTATGCCCGGCCTACTCGGACAGGGCATCAATCTGGGAATTGAGGGAACGGGCCCTGTCCTGAACGTATTTCATCATATCGTTTCGTTCCTTCAAAACCTGAAAATAATCGCTCGCAATATTAAAAGCGGCCAGAATGGCAACCTTCCCCTCAGAGAGCTTTCCCCCTGCCTCTCTTATCTCTCCCAATTTCAAGTTAACGAAGTCCGCGATCTCGTTTACCCGCGCCTCATCCTCATCGCTCTTCAAGAGATACTCATGATCAAGGATTCTAACTCTGATAGGCTTTTCCATATCCCCAATAAGCTGAGCTGATTACGATGATCTTCGGCACGTGCCGCCTTCAGAGGCACCCCCCTATTCGGCAATCTGTTCTATCTTCTCCAGGAGGGCGAGTATCCTCTGCTTGGCCTTATCTCTCCCAGACTTCAACTCTTCCAACTCCCTGGTCAGGTCGGTCAGTTTCTCCTCCTGGATCTCACACTTCTCGGCAAAAGATTCCTTTTCTTTTTTAAGGGTCCTCACCATTTCAATAAGGCCGTCAACCTTGTCCTCCAGGAGTTTGAACTGATCAACCCCCTCTTCTGAACCGAGGGAGTTCCAAACTTTATACTGCCTGCTCTCTTCTCCGCTTTCCATACCGGTTTAGTCCTCTCAATCTTTCAAAGATGTTCCGAATCTGTATTAGCCAGAGGCCGGATCCATTGCCACTGACCATTACGGGTCTGAAACCCGATGAACCCTGCTCAGGCCCGAAATAAACCTACCAGGACCAAAGGTCCATCAATCAGGACCTCAGATCCACATAAGGATCCCTATATAAGTATTTTACAGCTCAAACGCAAAAAGGTCAATAAATAAAAAGGCAGGCACTCACGCGCCTGCCTTTGTTTGAAATTATCCCCTAAATATTGTATGGTTACATCTTTTTCTCCGCGACCCTGATACGCACCATGGCCCTTTTCAAGGCCGCCTCGGCCCTGGCGAAATCTATATCTTCGGCACCTCTGGCCGCCAGTCTCTTTTCAGCCCTCTCCCTCGCCTCTCGTGCCCGTTCCACATCGATCTCAGCGGCCTTTTCAGCCGCATCAACGAGGATGGACACCTTGTTGTCGGAGATCTCGGCAAAACCTGTCGTGACCACAAAATGCTCGGTCTGACCGGCCGATGAATAACGCAGTTCGCCGGGGACTATCCCCGAGAGGAAAGGCACATGCCCCTCCAAGACCCCGAATTCCCCTATGGAACCGGGGGCAACCACAATATCCACATCCTGGCTTATCATCACCTTTTCAGGAGTCACCAGTTCTAAATGCAGTTTTCCCATCAGGATTCCCCTCTACTTGCTCGCAGCGGCCATTCGTTCGGCCTTTTCCCGGGCCTCTTCCACGTTTCCCACCATATAAAAGGCTGCCTCGGGCAGGTCATCATGCTTGCCCTCGATAATCTCCTTGAAGCCCTGGATAGTCTCCTTTACAGGGACGTACTTTCCCGCCGTACCCGTGAAGGTCTCGGCCACATGGAAGGGTTGAGACAAAAACCGCTGTATGCGGCGCGCCCTGCCCACCACAAGCTTGTCTTCGTCAGAGAGCTCATCCATTCCGAGAATAGCGATAATATCCTGGAGGTCCTTGTACTTCTGGAGTATCTGCTGCACCTGCCTGGAGGTGGAGTAGTGCTCCTCCCCCAACACGTTGGGATCGAGGATCCGGGAGGTTGAATCCAGGGGATCCACCGCTGGATAGATACCAAGCTCTGTGATCTGTCTAGAAAGAACCACGGTACCGTCCAGATGGGCGAAGGTTGTGGCCGGGGCAGGGTCGGTAAGGTCATCGGCAGGCACGTACACGCACTGCACAGATGTAATGGACCCCTTGTTGGTGGACGTTATCCGCTCCTGGAGCTCGCCAAGGTCGGTGCCCAGGGTGGGCTGATATCCCACCGCAGAAGGAATACGGCCCAAGAGCGCCGAAACCTCAGATCCCGCCTGGGTGAAACGGAAGATGTTGTCGATGAAGAGGAGCACGTCCTGGCCCTTCTCATCCCTGTAATACTCGGCCGCGGTAAGGGCCGAAAGGGCCACCCGTGCACGGGCCCCGGGAGGTTCAGTCATCTGACCATAGATAAGGGCCGCCTTTGGAAGAACGCCCGATTCCTTCATCTCCAGGTAGAGGTCATTCCCCTCCCTGGTTCTCTCGCCCACACCGGCAAACACGCTGATCCCGCCGTGCTGCATGGCGATATTATGGATCATCTCCATCATGACAACGGTCTTACCCACGCCGGCGCCGCCGAACATCCCCATTTTTCCACCGCGGGGAAAGGGCACCAGGAGATCGATCACCTTTACGCCCGTCTCAAGCACGCTTACGCTGGTGTCCTGATCCTCAAAGGCTGGAGCGTGCCGATGAATTGGGTAGAACTCAGTGGCGTTGACAGGGCCCAGACCATCCACGGGCTTCCCTACCACGTTGAGAACGCGGCCCAGGCCCGGTTCTCCAACAGGCATCTGAATCGGCTTCCCCGTGTTCTTGACCTTCATGCCCCGTACCAGACCGTCGGTAACGTCCATGGCGATGCATCGTACCACATTATCACCCAGATGCTGGGCCACCTCCACGACAAGGTTGCCCTCTGTGTCGTCAATGGCTGGATTGGTGAGAAGGAGCGCTGTTAGGATTTCCGGGAGTTCTCCGTCTGGAAACTCCACATCAACAACCGGACCTATGACTTGAATTAGTTTGCCCTCGTTCATGGTTAAATTAAGACCTCCTTATATTTTGAAAACCATTATCCCTTCAAGGCCTCGGCACCACCCACGATATCCATCAGTTCAGCCGTAATGGCCGCCTGTCGTGCTTTGTTGTATACCAAGGTAAGACTGTCGATTAGTTCGTTGCAATTCTTGGATGCGTTATCCATGGCGGCCATACGGGCTGCATGTTCACTGGTCTCATTCTGGAGAAACGCGTTATATATCTGGACACTGATATGCTTGGGCAGGAGTTCAATGAGGAGGGCCTCGGGATCGGGCTCACACAGGTACTCGGCTGCGCCGCCCACATCCTGTTCGCCCTCCTCCAGCCTGGGGGGTTCGATGGGGATAAGTTTGGTCAGCGTGGGGACCTGCCTGCTCATACTGACAAACCGGCTGTACATCAGGTAAACCTCATCCGCTTCACCGGCCGAGTAACGGTCGATGAACCCGGCGGTCATCTTATTGGCAAAAGATATATCCACCTTGCCGTACAGATTGACATGCCTGTCTATCACCTCGTAGTTCCTCTTGGCAAAGTAGTCTCCCCCCTTCTTTCCAACGGTGGTGAGCTTACATACCGCACCTCTGCCCTCTTCATTCTTGATCCATTTCTCAGCCTGATTAATGAGATTCGCGTTGAAACTGCCGCAAAGGCCCCTGTCACCGGTAAAGTGAAGCAGCTCAACCCGGGTCACACTCTCCCTCTTTACCAGGAGGGGATGAATGTCCGGTTCAATCCTGGCGGCAAGGTTGCCTAAGACCTCAGCGAACTTGGTGGCGTAGGGTTCAAAGCCCTCCATCCTCATCTGGGCACCGCGGAGCTTGGCCGCAGCCACCATATTCATGGCCTTGGTAATCTGCCTGGTCTTCCTGACAGCACCTATCTTCTGCTGTATTTCTCTTAAGGTTGCCATGTAGCCTTTCTCTCTTGTTGATATATATGTCCGTTCTGTTTATCGGGTCACAGGGTTTATATCCCCCTCACTATGAGCCTGCTGCGACCCAATAACGCGAGTTCAACCATCAGGCAGCCGGTTGAAAGATCCCCTTGAACTCATCGAGGGCCTTCTTTAATTTCCCCTCTGTTTCATCGGAGATATCACCGGTGTCCTTGATATCCTTCAGGATCTCAGGATGTTTGCTGTCCATGAACTCCAACATCTCTTTTTCATACTGGGCCACGGCACTCTCAGGCCATTCATCAAGATATCCGTTGGCAGCGGCAAAGAGGATGCCTACCTCCCTTTCGGCCGCCATGGGCTGATACTGGGGCTGCTTAAGGACCTCAACAAGCCTTCTGCCCCTGTTGAGCTGCTTCAACGTGGCCTTGTCCAGATCACTGCCGAACTGGGCGAATGCCTCCAACTCCCTGAACTGGGCCATGTCCAGGCGAAGGGTGCCCGCCACCTTTTTCATGGCCTTTGTCTGGGCCGCGCCACCCACCCGGGATACGGAGAGGCCAACGTTAATGGCAGGACGGACACCTGAGAAGAAGAGATTCGGCTCCAGGTAGACCTGACCGTCTGTAATGGAGATCACATTGGTTGGGATATAGGCAGATACGTCGCCGGCCTGGGTTTCGATGATGGGCAGGGCGGTCAGCGAACCTCCTCCCAGTTCGTCGTTGAGCTTTGCCGCCCTTTCCAGCAGACGGGAATGATTGTAAAAGATATCTCCGGGGAAGGCCTCTCTGCCCGGGGGCCGCCTAAGTAGGAGTGACACCTGTCTGTAGGCAGTGGCCTGCTTGGAGAGATCGTCGTACAGGATCAGGGCGTGCTTTCCCTGGTCCCTGTAGTATTCGCCGATGGCGCATCCGGCATAGGGCGAGATGAACTGCTGGGTGGCAGGGTCGCTGGCACAGGCGGCAACCACCGTGGTATACTCCATGGCCCCATGACGCTCGAGTATGTCAACCACCTGGGCCACGGTGGACTTCTTCTGTCCCGTGGCCACATAGATGCAGTAGATGTCGGTATCTTTCTGGTTGATAATGGCATCCACGCAGATGGCCGTCTTTCCGATCTGACGGTCCCCGATGATCAACTCCCTCTGCCCCCTTCCAACCGGGGTCATGGCGTCAATGGCCTTGATCCCGGTGTACATGGGCTCCTTCACGGGCTGACGGGCAATGACGCCGGGGGCAACCATTTCCACACGCCTGAACTCAGTCGCCTCTATGGGGCCCTTTCCATCGAGGGGCTGGCCCACGGCATCGATCACCCTGCCTAAGACCGCCTTACCCACAGGGATCTGGGCAATCCTGCCTGTCCTCTTAACCGTATCGCCTTCCTTTATCTTGAAGTCATCCCCCATAACGGCGACACCCACGTTATCCTCCTCCAGATTAAGGCAGAGACCAAAGATGCCGCCAGGGAATTCAACCATCTCCATGGCCATGGCCTTTTCAATCCCGTAGACACGCGCGATGCCGTCCCCCACAGAGAGCACGGTCCCGGTCTCGCTCACCTCTACCTTTTTTTCGTAGTCTCTAATCTGGTCGCGGATTACCTGACTTATTTCTTCTGCTCTGATCTCCATTAGCTATATTCACCCCTTTTCAATGATTCTTTCAGCCCCTCGATCTGGGCCCTTACACTCCCATCCAATACCAAATCCCCTATCCGGACGACAAGCCCCCCGATAAGGGACCTGTCCTCTTGAACCTCGATCTTCACCTCTTTTGCGGTCAACCCGGCAAGGGCCGCTGCAAGTTTATCCCTCGCCTCCTCCTTCAAAGGCCTGGCCGTAATTATATCCGCGCGGGTGATATTTGAGATCTCATCGGTGAGTTTGGAGTAGTAATCTGAAATCTCCTGAATGCCGCCTATTCGGTTCTTGTCCAGAAGCAGCCTCAGGAAATTCTTGACCAGATCACCAAAGGAACTCTTTTCCAGCACCGCGTCGAGGACCTTTTTCCTCTCCTCAACGGAAAAGATCTGATTGGCAATGACCCTTAAAAACTCGCTGTGCTCGGTACAGAACCCGCCGAACTCCTGAAGGTCTTTTCCATACCCGATGTAATTTCCATCCTCCTGCCCCAAGCTGAGCAGTGCCTTGGCGTATCTCTTGGAAATCCTTGAACCAATCAATGTAGCTTCTCCACACTTTCTATGAATTCGCTGACCAGACGCTCCTGATCACCGTCGTTTATCTGTCCCGCAATGATCTCCTCAGCCCTTGTGGCGGCAAGGTTAATGACATCCTGCATCAACCTGCTCCTGGCGGCCTGAATCTCCCGCTCTATGGTCAAATCGGCCTGGACCAGGATCTGCGCGGCCCTCTCCCTTGCCTCCTCTATGATCCTTTCCTTTTCCAGTTCCCCGTCCGCCTTGAACTGCTCCAGGATCTCCTTTTTCTGAAGCTCAAACTCCCTAAGCTTTTTCTCTAACTCGCTGCATCGACTCTCAGCGATCTCCTTTTCCCTTTTCAGTTCCTCTAATCTTCTGCGGATCTCCTCCTTACGATTTGAGAAGAATTCCTTTACCGGGGTCCTTTTTATCACCACAACAAGGATAATCACCAGTAGTGTAAAGTTCAGAATCCTGTAGAGCAAATCCGTTACACTGCCCCCATGTTCTCCACCATTACCGCCCCCCCCGCTGGCATAGGCCAGTCCACACAGGGCAGCTGAGGCGATCAGGGTGCCTCCGGCTATCAGTATTGTTCTTCTCCTTGCCGAGTCAAAACCGGTCATTGAACGCTCCTTCCCAGTATCTTTTGGGCTAATTCTTCAGAAAAACTGGCGATCTGGGCTTCGAGCGCCTCCCGGGTAGCAGCTATTTTCGCCTCCATCTCCTTCTTTGCTGCACCGAGTTTCTTCTCTACCCCTGCGCCAGCCTCCTGGAGTATATTCTTTTCCTCTTCCAGGCCCTGGGCCTTCAAGGCCTCTTTTTCGGCGTAGCCTTCCTTCCTCGCCTTAACAATACCCTCTTCAATCCCCTTCTCGTTCTCCTGGGCCCTGGTCTGGAACTCATCTATGGTTTTCTGCCGGGAGTTCATCTCCTTCTCTCTCTCGGCAAGGACCCTGCGAATGGGCCGAAAGAGAATAAGGTTCAGGACGAAAAGAAGGACTAAGAAGTTTACGATCTGGATCAGGAGGGTGCTATTAATATCAAGCATTTCAAATAGATCCTTTCATTAATCTTTTCCCGGGAAAAGGGAACTTTTTTTAGATGACGCCTTTTACAAAAAAACTTCACCATTGTCAAAGCTTTTTTTTCAGCTTTCGTTTTTTGATTCGGTTGCAGTCTGAAGAAAGGCCACCTTGTCATTGCCCGCCCTATCCATACTCTGGGTCTGGCAGTTTCCATCAAAAACAACACCGGTATCTATGGTCACCGATGGGGCTTCTATATCTCCAAAAACCCTGCCCGGCGATAAAATCTCAATCCTCTCCTCAGCGACTATCCGGCCACGGACTTGGCCGCTGACGATAACCTTGGAGGCATGAATATCCGAATCGATCAGGGCGGTCTCCCCTACTATAAGGGTCCCTTCACCCTTGATCCCGCCCTTGAAACGGCCATCGACCCGAACCAGTCCCTCAAAGGAAATATCCCCCTTGAACTTGGTGTCAGGCCCCAGGAAAGCGGCAATCTGATCCTTTCTTTTTTTCATGATTTCGCCCTGTTGTCTTAACGGTTGCGGGTTCATATCATACTTCTTTTTCTTATGCAAGAAAAATCACAAAATATTCAATAATCATAAAAATGCCATATTTTTCATTAGATCGTCCAATAACAGCGCCGGTCTCGAACGGGAAAACAGTCTCGCTGACATAATTTCCTCAAATTTATTGACAGCCAAACTGACACCTGATTAAATGCGGGTGTTGAAGAGTTGCTGTCCCGGACGGTTCAATGGGCATGGCAACTGCTGAGAAGAGACGGCGGTTTTTCCGCCCCCCGAGGCCCCCGTAACAGGGCAGAGAGGGAAATTGAAACCTGTGGAAAAAAGATGGAAGGGAGGATGAGAAATGGCTTTTACAGACGCGAAAGAGGTTTTTGAAAAGATGCCCGAGGCCTTCAACGCCTCGGCAGCCCAGGGTCTGGACGCGGTGTTCCAGTACGAAATCACTGGAGACGGCGGTGGGAATTGGAACATCTTGGTAAAGGACGGCACCTGCCAGGTACAGGAGGGCGTTCACGACTCACCCACAGTCACGCTGACCATGTCCGCTGAAACATGGCTCGGTATTGTAAACAAACAGACAAACGGCATGCAGGCCTTCATGACCGGTCAGCTCAAGGCCACCGGTGATATCATGCTTGCACAGAGGATTGAACAGCTCTTTCCCCTTTAAGAACCTTTTCTGCCCCCACGGGGCATACGGGGCGCTTAGGGCCTGGGAAGTGACCCTGGTCCAGGGGAGGAAGAGCTCTTCTCTTCCGGGTTCCCCTACACCCCCTTGACTCACCCGCCACACAGGCGCCAAGGGCCTGTGTGGCGGGGTACGCATGAAGGGTCTGGGTTCGTTCCGGAGAATAGGCCGAATGGTCGGGTATCAGGAATACTTCGGGGAAACACACCGAATGGTGCGGGAAACCGTACGGAAGTTCGTTGACAGGGAAATCCGCCCCTTTGTGGATGACTGGGAAGAACAGGGCGGATTCCCCAGGGAACTCTACACCAGGGCTGGAGATGCGGGCATCCTGGGTATCGGTTATCCAGAGAGATACGGTGGGTCAGGGGGCGACATCTTTGTAAAGATCGTTGCCGTTGAGGAGCTTATGAGGTGCGGGTCCGCAGGTGTGGCCGCGGGCCTGGGTTCCCTGGATATCGGCCTGCCGCCAGTACTGGCCCTGGGAACAGAGGAACAGAAGCAGAGGTTCATTCCTCCCGTACTCAGGGGGGAGAGAATCGCGGCCCTGGGCATCACAGAGCCGGACGCTGGTTCAGACGTGGCCAATATCCGCACAAGGGCAGTGAGAGAGCTTGACCATTACGTGGTAAACGGCAGCAAGATGTTCATCACCAGCGGGGCTAGGGCAGACCAGTTGACCTGCGCCGTTCGAACGGGAGGTGAGGGAGCGGGAGGAATCAGCCTCCTGATCGTGGAAGCGGACACCCATGGTTATTCGGTTTCAGAGAGGCTGAAAAAGATGGGCTGGTGGGCCTCTGACACGGCCCAGATCTTTTTTGACGACTGCAGGGTCCCGGCAGGAAATCTCCTTGGCGAGGAGGGACAGGGTTTCTACGGGATCATGGAAAACTTTCAGAACGAGCGTTTACATCTCTCCGTCATGGCCAACATGACCGCCCAGTTGGCCATGGAGGAAGCGTTGAGATATGCGCGTGAGCGAGAGGCCTTTAATCGGCCGCTCTCTGCTTTTCAGGTCACCCGCCACAAACTGGCGGACATGGCCACCCTGGTGGAGGCCAGCCGGGAGTTCACCTACCGGGTCGCTGCCAAGATCGACGCGGGCCAGGACCAGGTCAGGCAGATATCCATGGCAAAGAACTTCGCCTGCACGGTGAGTGACAAGGTCACCTACGACGCGGTCCAGATACATGGGGGCTTCGGTTATATGCGGGAGTATCTGGTGGAAAGGCTTTACAGGGACAACCGTATCCTCTCCATCGGAGGGGGAACCCAGGAGATCATGAAGGAGATTATTTCAAGGGCTATCCTGGGTTAGGGATTGAGGGATTGAGGCTTGGAGGATATGGAGACAGACACCCGAAAAAACAGGTATGCCGAGGCAGGTGTTGATATCGAGGCCGGGAACAGGTTTGTGGATATGATCAAACCCATAGTAAAGAGGACCCACACATCGGGGGTCATCACTGAGATCGGCGGGTTTGCCGGCCTTTTTTCCCTCAACCTTGAGCATATCAAGAATCCCGTGCTCGTGAGTTCCACAGACGGGGTGGGCACAAAGCTCAAGATCGCGTTCATGCTTGATAAACACGATACCGTGGGCATAGACCTTGTGGCCATGTGTGTAAACGATATCGTGGTTCAGGGAGCAACGCCCCTCTTTTTTCTCGATTACATATCCATGGGACACCTGGATCCGAAAAGGGCCCGCGATATTGTTAAAGGAATCGCGGCCGGATGCATGGAGGCCAAGTGTTCGCTTATCGGAGGTGAAACGGCCGAAATGCCGGGCTTTTATCCAAAGGATGAGTATGACCTGGCAGGCTTTGTGGTAGGGCTTGCCGACAACGGGGAACTGCTTGACGGCTCCGAGATCGGGGTGGGACATAAGATCATAGGCATAGGCTCAAGCGGACTTCACAGTAACGGATACTCCCTGGTGCGCAAGATCCTCTTTGAAGGCCTTAAGATGTCTGTGGATGATTATGTCCAGGATTTTGGCCGGACCCTGGGGGAGGAACTCTTGGAGCCGACCCGCATTTACGCCAGGACTATAAGCAACCTGGGGAGGGATTTCAGGATCTACGGTATATCTCATATTACGGGCGGGGGGCTTGTAGAAAACCCGCCCCGGATACTGTCCGAACGTACAAAGGCGGTCATCGACAGATCAACATGGACTCCCCACCCCATTTTTCATTACCTGCAGAAGGCAGGCCAGATATCGGACCACGATATGATGCTGACCTTCAACAACGGCCTTGGGCTCCTGATCGTGGTAAACGAAGAGGAGGTGGATGAGGTCCTCCTGAGGCTCAAGGCCATGGGAGAAACGGCCTATTGCGTTGGGACCGTGGAGTCGAGGGAAGAGGGTGAAGATCCGGTCCAGTTTACGGGGAACGGATCCTGATGCCTAAAGAGACCCCTTTCATGGTCAGTGCCTGTCTCCTGGGGATAGGCTGCAGATATGACGGCGGACACGCACTCTGCCGGGATCTCGCTGATTTTGTAAGGAGCCGTTGGTTCATACCTTTCTGCCCTGAACAGTTGGGCGGTCTATCCACCCCCAGGCCGGCCGCAACCATTCAGGGAGGCGACGGCCGCAGCGTCCTTGAGGGAGAGGGAAGGGTCGTGGATGAGACAGGGAACGATCTGTCCGACGCCTTCAGAAAAGGCGCCAGAGAGTCCCTGAAACTTGCTGAAATGGCGGGGGTCAGGGTGGCAGTGGTGAAGGATCGAAGTCCCTCCTGCGGTCCTGTTACACCGCACTGTGACATGCCTTCCGGCAGCGGCATGGGAGTTACTGCCGCCCTGTTTCAGTCAAAGGGGATCGGGCTCGTTGAACTGGGAGCCGGTTTCCAGTTTCCCCCGAGAGAGTTTTTGGACCTGTACACGTAGAGGAGAATACCATGTTTGGACTTGGCCCCACAGAACTGATCATCATCGCCGTTATCGTCCTCCTCATATTCGGCGCCAAACGCCTCCCGGATATCGGAAAGGGGCTTGGAGGCGCCATCAGGGAGTTCAGGAACGTGAAAAAGGAACTCACTTCGGATGGGACAGATGACAAAGACGGCAACGGTGGTGAGGCTGAAAAGGCCTCTTCCACAGACACCCCCCCCCAGACCCTTGAGGCCAAGGTAGCCACCAAGGTCATGGAGCAGGTGCCGGGGGTAAAAAAGGTCATGGACGTGAAGAAAAAGGCAGAGACGGTCAAGAACCTGCTCAAGTAGGATCATCATGCAGGAGATCATATCTGAACTCCCGGTCCGCCGAGATCCGCCGGAAAAAATAGAGACCCTCCTCAGGGAATGCAGCAGAATAGCCGTGGTAGGGCTCTCTCCAAAGGAGTCCCGGGACAGCAACAGGGTGGCCCGGTATCTTATGGAACAGGGATATGAAGTCATTCCGGTAAACCCGGGCCAGAGGGAGATACTGGGAAAGACCTGCTACAGGACCCTTAAAGATATCCCGTTCAGGGTGGATATGGCCGATCTTTTCCTCAACCCCGCCAGGGTCCCCCAGGTGGTGGACCAGGCAATCGAAGTGGGGATCAAGGCCATCTGGATGCAGTTGGGGGTGATCCACCATGAGGCGGCGGAAAGGGCGAGGCAGGCGGGGATCCGCGTGGTAATGGACAGGTGTATAA